>JAJXTM010000083.1 GCA_021783875.1 Bacteroidota bacterium | reverse complement strand
AATCACTTTGCCGAGTCGCTCATAAGTAATTCCAGGATTAACTGGTTTTAGAATATAATCTGTAATCCCCAGCCCTATTAACTTGGTTATAATTTCGCTATCCTTCTCTGATGAAATGATTAATACCGGAGTTTTGGCAAACTTTTCATTTTTTCTTAACAATTCTAAAAATTCAACTCCCCCCATTCCTGGCATATATAAATCTAAGAGAATAATATCAGGGACAATTTCTGCCAGCAATTTTAGTCCATCCTCTCCATTATTTGCAGTGTATATTGAACTACCGAATTTTTTTTTAATTAAAAATTTCAGGTAAGCAAGAACCGTTGCATCATCTTCAATTATTAAAATATTGCTCATTTATTTATTCCAAGAATTATAACTTAAATATAGTAATAATATTTCTTTATAGAAATTTATGACTATTTTTATTTTATTTATAATTAAGAATCTCTCCTTTAAAAATAAACTAATATTTACTTATATGAATTTAGAACTTTCATATAATTAGCTCGTTCAAATTGAGAGGGATCGGCAACATTTTTATAGCTCATACTTCCCCGCATTTGATCAAGAGATTCGTATTCGTTTGTTTCCATCCAATACAACAATTGTGTATTAACATCTGAAATATGCCCAATACCAAATTTCAACAAGCATGACATCATCTGAGTAACCTTAGCCCCCGCCATTATCATTTTAAGAACATCTTTTTCATTATAAATTCCGCTTGTGGCAGCTAGATCAGCATTAATTCTACCATAAAGAATAGCTATCCATCTCAATGGAAGTCTCATTGCCATCGGAGTACTAAGAATTACATTTGGTACGACTTCCAATCTTTCAAGATCAATATCAGGTTGGTAGAATCTATTAAATAAAACCAACCCATCAGCACCCGCATGGGATAATTGATCAGCCATCCAGGCAATTGAGCTAAAAAATGGACCGATCTTTACGGCTATTGGGATATTAACGGATGATTTAACCGTTTTAACAATTTCAATATAATTTTTTTCTATATCAATGCTTGAAGTTTTAGTATCAGTAGCAAGTCTATAGATATTTAACTCAAGGGCATCTGCACCAGCCTCTTCAATTTTTTTAGCATATTCAATCCATCCGCCAAGCGACTTCCCATTAAGACTGGCAATAATTGGAATATTTACAGCTGATTTAGCTTTTCTGATGTGTTCTAGATATTCATCCGGTCCTATCCTAAAATCTGATGCCTGCGGAAAATATGAGAGTGCTTCAGCATTACTTTCGGTATTTGCAGTAGTATACTGAAAATAATCTAAAGATTCGTTTTCTATTTGTTCTTCAAAGATAGAGTAAATGACAGCGGCTCCTGCTCCGGAGTCTTCCATCATTTTTAAGTTACTTATATCTTGGGAAAGAGGTCCGGCTGACGGCACAATTGGACTAGTAAGTTTTAATCCTAAGTATGTTGTTGATATATTCATTTTTCTCTCAATTTTAATTAAAGATTCGACCTGCCGTTTAATCAATTAAAGCGCAGGTCGAATTTTGTGATTGATTATTTTTTTATTTCTTCTTTAGCAGGTGATGCTGCCATCTGCTCATAAAATTTCCATTTATCCTGAACATCTTTTTGAGCTTCTTCCATTAATTTAGCGGCTTCTTCAGGATGCGATTTAGTAAGCATCTTATATCTTGTTTCAAGATATGCATAATCCTTTAATGGAATTTTTAATCCTTTCGATTCAAGTTTAAATGGGTTCTTGCCTTCGTTTTGAAGTTCAGGATTGAAACGATATAACTGCCAATGTCCTGAATCAACAGCAGCCTTTTGATTTTGCATTCCCCTTGCCATATCAATTCCATGAGCGATACAATGACTATATGCAATTATCAGAGAAGGTCCATCATAGGCTTCTGCTTCAATAAATGCCTTAACGGTTTGAGCATCGCTAGAACCCATAGCAACTTTTGCAACGTAGACGTTGCCATAAGACATTGCCATAAGTCCCAAGTCTTTTTTAGCCATAGGTTTACCGCCAGCAGCAAATTTAGCAACAGCGCCTCTTGGAGTAGATTTTGACATCTGTCCGCCGGTATTAGAATAAACTTCAGTATCCAATACTAGAATATTGACATTTTTTCCTGATGCAAGGACATGATCTAAGCCACCATAACCTATATCATATGCCCAACCGTCACCACCCATAATCCAAACAGATTTTTTAACTAAATAATCGGAAAGACTTTGTAAATGTTTAAGTTCATTTAATTTTCCGTCGGTTTCTTTTTGCAGCAATTCAGAAAGTTTCTCATTTAATATTTTTACTCTCTCTCTTTGCTCATAAATTCCTGATTCATTCTTTTGATCTGCATTGATTATATCATCTACCAATTTTTCTCCTAAATCAGAAGACAATTTTTTGAGAAGGTTTTTAGCTTGCAAAGAATGTTTGTCAATAGCTAAACGAAATCCCATTCCAAATTCTGCATTATCTTCAAATAAGGAATTAGACCAAGCTGGTCCACGCCCATCTTTATTGACAGCCCAAGGAGTAGTAGGTAAATTAGCCCCATAAATTGAAGAGCAGCCGGTTGCGTTTGCAATAACCGAACGATCTCCGAATAATTGGCTAACTAATTTAACATAGGGAGTTTCTCCGCAACCTGAACAAGCGCCTGAGAATTCAAATAATGGTTGTAGAAATTGCGAATCTTTAATAGCTGAAGTGGCAACTAATTTTCTGTCAACTTCAGGAAGTGTTAAGAAAAAGTCCCAATTTACTCTTTCTTGTTCTTTTAACGGAAGCTGAGGCATCATATTAATAGCCTTGAGTTTAGTTTCTTTTTTATTCTTTGCCGGACAAATATCAACGCAAATTCCGCAACCTGTACAATCTTCAACTGCAACTTGAATAGTATAAGCCAAACCTTCGCCATAATCTTTCCCTTTAAATTTCATATGCTTAAAGGTAGACGGTGCATTTTCCAAAAGCTTTTCGTCATAAATTTTTGCACGAATAGTTGCATGAGGGCAAACTGCAACACATTTGTTGCATTGAATACAAATTTCAGGATCAAATACAGGTACTTCGAGAGCAATATTTCTTTTTTCATATTGTGCAGTTGCAGTAGGATAAGTACCATCTACCGGCATTTTACTTACAGGTAATAAATCGCCTTTACCCGAAATCATTGGAGCAAGAACATTTTTAACGAATTCAGTTGCATTATCGGGTACTGCAGGAAGAAATTGCAGGTTACTAGATACAGTATTTGGAACTTCTATTTCAAAAAGATTTGCAAGAGTTTGATCAACTGCATTGAAATTCATCTGAACAATTTTATCTCCTTTTGCACCGTAAGTCTTTTTAATTGTTTTCTTTATCATTTCAATTGCTTCATCTTTAGGGAGAATTTTTGATATAGCAAAGAAACAGGTTTGCATAATAGTGTTAATTCTTTGCCCCATACCGGTTTCTCCGGCGACTTTGTAAGCATCAATAACATAGAACTTCATTTTCTTTGTAATCAAATGCTGTTGAATTTTTTCGGGTAAAGAATTCCAAACTTTTTCTTTTGGCACAATTGTATTTAATAAAAATGTTGCACCCTCAATCCCATCTTCGAGGATATCCATTTTTTCAAGAAAGTTTGGTTGATGGCAGGCAATAAAATTAGCTTTATCCACTAGATAGGTCGAATTAATTTCTTTAGGTCCAAATCGAAGATGCGAGATTGTAGTAGATCCGGATTTTTTTGAATCATAAACGAAATAACCCTGAGCATAAAAATTCGTTCCCTCTCCAATTATTTTAATTGAATTTTTATTTGCTCCAACTGTTCCATCAGCACCAAGTCCATAAAACTTACCTCTGAATGTTTCCGGGGATTCAACTGAAAAGGCAGGATCAAATTCCAAGCTTGTAAAGGTAACATCGTCATTTATTCCTATAGTGAAATGATTCTTAGGATTTTCTTTTTTCATTTCATCGAACACAGCCTTAACCATTGCCGGAGTAAATTCTTTGGAAGAAAGACCATATCTACCCCCGATAATTTTCGGATATGAAAAAGGAAGGGTACCTGAGTTAAACTTCTCGGAAATTGATGTAACAACATCTAAATACAATGGTTCGCCAACGCTTCCGGGTTCTTTTGTTCTATCCAGAACAGCAATTATTTTTGTAGTATTTGGAAGAGCATTTATAAAATGATCAATAGAAAATGGTCTATATAATCTAACTTTTAAAATACCGACTTTATCTTCCTTACTCATCAGATATTCTACAGTTTCTTCTGCTGCACCAGAACCAGAGCCCATTATAATAATAATTTTTTCAGCATCAGGAGCGCCGAAATAATCAAATAAATGATATTGCCTGCCGGTAATTTTTGCAAATTTATCCATTTGTTTTTGTACAATTTCGGGGCAAGCGAGATAATATTTATTAACCGTTTCTCTTCCCTGAAAATAGACATCAGGATTTTGAGCGGTACCTCGGAGAACAGGGTGATCAGGACTTAGAGCACGTTTTCGATGTTCAATTACTAAATCATCGTCTATCATTTCCCTAATGTCATCTGTGGTTAATTGTTCTATTTTCATGACTTCATGAGAAGTTCTAAATCCGTCAAAGAAATGCAAGAATGGGATTCTAGCTTCCAAAGTAGAAGCTTGAGATATTAATGCATTATCCATTACTTCTTGTACCGAATTTGATGCGAGCATTGCAAAACCTGTCGAGCGAATAGACATTACATCGCTATGATCTCCGAAAATAGATAATGCTTGAGCTGCAATCGATCTTGCGGAGACATGAAATACTGTAGAAGTTAGTTCACCGGCAATTTTGTACATATTTGGGATCATCAAAAGTAAACCTTGAGATGCTGTAAATGTTGTAGTAATAGCACCTGTTTGCAGTGCACCATGGACACTTCCGGAGGCTCCGCCTTCACTTTGAAGTTCTGATACCGAAGGAACTTCTCCCCATATATTTTTTTTATTTTCAGCCGACCACGCATCACACCATTCCCCCATATTTGATGAAGGCGTTATCGGATAAATTGCAATTACTTCATTAGTCTGATAAGCTACATAAGCAGCGGCTTCGTTGCCATCAATAGTCACTTTTTTCCTGTCCATCATTTTTCCAATTATTATATTAAAATTTTACTTAAATAAGCTATTTTATTACTCTAAAATTATACCAATATTTTTATCTCAAAATTCAACTTTTTTAATTAATTTTTATCAAATAAAGTAATGAAATTAGCCCTAATTTGATAATTTTCTTGAATTTGAGAAATAAAGAATAAAGATTAAAAAATA
The DNA here is from genome assembly GCA_021783875.1 of Bacteroidota bacterium. Taxonomy (GTDB): domain Bacteria; phylum Bacteroidota; class Ignavibacteria; order Ignavibacteriales; family Ignavibacteriaceae; genus FEN-1297. The sequence continues at coordinate 4,900 of JAJXTM010000083.1, read as the reverse complement.
AAGAATTTGAAAGATTAGAAATATAATTTTTTTGTAATTAAAATAAAGATATAAATACAATGAAAATATATGATAGAAAAAGTTTATGGATCAAATCCCGAAAATTTTTAGTTACCTAGCCTAATAAAATTAAAATTGTAGTTTAGACTTTATCTTGTATTTTTGGCAAATACGTTAACAATTTCTTTATCTAAATCTGATTAAAATTTATAAGGGAATATAAATGGAAAATTCAAATAATTTATCTACTGAATCCAATATTAAATACCGTTGGTTTGTTGCCGGTGATATAAACGGATTTTTCGGATTAATGGTAGATAATCTTACTGTTTTATCTTTTCTTTCAGGTATTTTAATATTTGTTTTTAAGTATCCGGCCGATATTGTTTATGGTAAAATGTTTCCGGGAACCGCATTCGGAGTACTATTCGGAGATCTTATTTATACCTACATGGCATTTCGCTTAGCCAAAAGAAAGAATAATCCAAATGTAACTGCAATGCCGCTTGGGTTAGATACGCCATCGACCATAGGAATAGCATTAACTGTTTTAGGTCCGTCATTCATATATTTAAAAGCTCAGGGAATGCCTGTTCGTGATGCTGCGATGATGACTTGGTACATCGGAATGGCTACAATGATAATAATAGGTATTGTTAAATTAATTTTTTCATTTATAGGAGGTTGGATTCAAAAAATTGTACCCCAAGCAGGATTACTCGGAAGTCTTGCCGGAATAGGGCTGGCTTTAATAGGATTCATTCCTTTGATCGACGTATTCGGATTGCCTATCATAGGAATGATTTCGCTCGGACTAATTTTGTACACCTTAGTTGCAAAAATCAATTTGCCTAAAAGAATTCCGGGTGTATTCGCAGCTGTACTAATAGGTACTGTTCTTTATTATATTTTTGCACCGATGAATTTTTTTGGAGTTGATTTTGCAGCTCCATCAATGCAATTACATTTTGGAATACCAGTTCCTACGATGAGTTTTGTGTATGGATTTGTAGCTGCCTTAAAATATATTCCTATTGCGTTACCTTTTGCCATCCTGACAATTGTCGGAGGAATTAATGTAACTGAAAGCGCAAGAGTTGCAGGCGATGACTATAATACCAGAAATATTTTATTAGTAGAAGCATGTTCGACATTAGTTGCCGGACTTTGCGGAGGAGTAGCACAAACTACACCATATATTGGTCAACCCGCGTACAAGGCTATGGGAAGCCGTGCCGGATATACATTGCTGACAGGGTTATTCATCGGTCTGGGCGGTGTCTTAGGTTATGTTTCATTTTTTGTAGACTTAATTCCGAGGGCTGTTTTAGCACCGATTCTGATTTTTGTAGCACTTGACATTACTGTTCAAGCTTTTAAAGCAATCCCACCTCATCATACAACTGCAGTTGCATTTTCACTTTTCCCAAATATAGCTAGAATGCTTCAAATAAAACTCAGCAATCCGGATTTTATTCCTATTGATAAATTTAATCAATTGATGACCTTACCTGGAAAGGTTTTACCGGAAACTCTTGTTATTGTTGCATTGGGGAACGGATTTATTTTAACGGCAATGTTATGGGGGGCTTTTGTTGCAAAGCTTATTGACCGAAAATTAAAACAAGCCTCAGTCTATCTGATTATTATGGCAGGATTTACTTTCTTTGGTATAATTCACTCTGCAAGTCCGAACGGAGATATTTATTTCCCATGGAATTTACAAGGAATTATTCAGCAAGTACCATATCAATTTACAATGGCTTATTTGATTTTAGCTATAATGTTATTTGGTCTTTCTTTTACAAAAGAAAGCAAAGAGCTAATCAAACTTGACGATTTGTGATTTTAATTTGAATATAAATATATTTTTTAAATTATATTTGTTTTGGGTACTCCATTTTTATTCTAAAACTTCTTTGTTGTTATTCGATGAAAATAAAAATATTTTTTTATAATTTTTTAGAAGGTAATAAATGAAAAGCAAATCAGATTTCAATATTATTAATTTCACTTTTGTATACTTACTCTTCTTATTATTGATCATTCCGATTATAAATAATCATGCTCAAAATAAAATTTACAGCAATAAAAATTCTATTAAAAAAACCCAAACAAATGTATCAGATCAATTAACTCTTAAACAAACAGTTAGTGCAAAAGACTTATTTAATGAGCTTAAAAAAACAAGTCGCACTAAGCCATTAATTTTTAATATCGGATTTGATTTTTTATATGGTCAAGGTCATATACCAGGTTCAATTTATGCAGGGCCGGCCTCCAATAGCAATGGATTAGCAAAACTGAAGTTAGCTCTTAAAAATGTTCCTTTGAATAAAAATATTGTAATTTATTGCGGCTGCTGTGAATGGAATGAATGTCCTAATGTTAGACCTGCATATAAAACCCTAGTTGATTTAGGGTATAAAAACGTAAAAGTTTTATATCTTGAAAATAATTTCACTAGAGATTGGGAAAAAAAAGGTTATCCGGTTTCTAGATAATACTTTATTTTCATAGTGAATTAGATAAGTGATATTGCTAGTATTAGTAACTACAAATTTTTCATAAAATACCCGGTAATTTTCATAAACAAATCAAGTTGTGTTTTGCCACCTGATATACGATGGTTTCGGTTAGGATATACCATTAAATCAAATGGTTTTAGTTCTGCTTCAAATTTATTAACAAGTTGAAGAGTATTTTGAAAGTGGACATTATCGTCAGTTGTTCCATGAATAATCAATAGTTTTCCTTTCAATTTATCTGAATAAGTAAAAACACTAGCTGAATTATAACCCTTGATATTATTCTTTGGTAAATCCATATACCTTTCAGTCCAGGGTGCATCATATAGATGAAAGTCAGTAACAGGCGCAACTGCTACGCCGACTTTAAAGTAACCGGCAGCTTTAGTCATCATCATTAAAGTTAAATATCCACCTCCACTCCATCCCCAAAAACCAAGACGGGAGGAATCTACATAAGGAAGAGAAGCAAGAAACTTAGCACCTTCAATTTGGTCATTAACTGCCCATTTCCCTAAATCGCCATAGACTAAATCTTTGAAAGATTTTCCCCGACCACCGGTTCCGCGATTATCCAGGCAAAAAACAATGTAACCATGTTCAGTCATAAATTGATGCCACAAAGTTCTACTTCCACCCCATCGATCAACTACCATTTGGGATCCAGGTCCACCATAGCCATAAACAATAACAGGATATTTTTTTTGAGGATCAAAATTATAGGGTTTAATTATATATGCGTTAAGCTGAACACCGTCACTTGTTTTAACTTTCAGAAATTCGGGATATCTCAAATTATAATTATCTAGTTCCGCAATTTTGTTTTCATCCAAGACACTGATAAGAGAGCCATCTGATTTTCTTAGTATAGTTTTAGTAGGTGTTTTAATATTTGAGTAATAATCTATATAATATTTAAAATCTGGGGAAAATATAGCGTCATGCCATCCTGGGTCAGAAGAAATTCTTTCCACACCTGACCCATCCAACCTAACACGATAGATATTTTGTTGAAGAGGAGAATCTTTTGTACCATAGAAATAGCACCAGCCGTCATTTGAAACTCCTGCAACTGAACTGACTTCCCACTGACCGCTTGTAAGTTGTTTTATTAAATTACCGGAATAATCATAAAGATATATATGTCTAAAGCCGCTTTTTTCAGAAGTCCAAATTATTTCATCCTTCTTTTTAAGGAATTGAATATCATCCTGGATATCGACCCAACAAGAATCTGAATCATTTATAATAGTTTTTGATTTGCCTGTGGTAGAATTTGCAATAAGCATTTCAAGATGGTTTTGTCGCCTATTTAATCTTAGAATAGCTAACTTGCTCGAAGAATTAGTCCAATAAATTCGAGGAATATAAATATCATCATTTTTTCCAATATCCATCCACGTTGTTTTGCCGTTAGTTAAATCTGCTATACCAATTTTAATAATTGAGTTTTGCTCACCTGCTTTTGGATATTTAAGATTGAAAACAGAATTGTAAATTCCCATTTCGTCAACGAGATGAAATATTTTAACTCTTGTCTGATCGACACGCCAGAAAGCTATTTTTGTTCCGTCCGGAGACCAGCGCCAAGCATCGGCTAATCCGAACTCTTCTTCATAAACCCAATCAAATTCCCCATTCAATATATTTTCAGTTCCATCGTGAGTTATTTCTTTTTCATTACCGGTTAATATATTAACAACATAAATATTATGATTCCTTACAAAGCCGACATATTTACCATCGGGAGACAATTTGACATTACGAAGATGCGAACTGTTATTTGCAAGAGCGATAATTTTTTTTGTTGTAATATTAAACAAGTAAAAAGGAGCCTGTCTGGAATGCCGCCAAATAGCAGTCTCGGTTCCTTCAATGAGAAGAAATTTCCCATCTTTGGTCCAACTATAATGACTCATTGAAATAATTTTGCTTTTATAAACTAATTGTGAACCTTTAACAAGAACAAAGTCCTTTCCTGATGAAACATTGTGTTCATAAATATCAAGAAAACCACTTTCATTATTATTCTTAGTGTATGTATATGTGCTGCTATTAGGATTCCATTGAATATTTTCAACTCTAGTACCATTTAACTTAGTTGAATCATAAATATCCTTAAGTGTAAGATGTTTTTTATTCTGTGCATTTGTTGTGCATGCAATAAGAATTATTGATATACTAAATACTTTGAAATAGAATTTTATCATAATTTCAAACCTTTCAGATAAAGGTTAATAATGTATATTACCAAAATTTTTTCACCTCATCATTTAGACCAAGATATTCCCAACGAAGAAGAGCAATAGGAACATTGCCATTCTGAAGAAGGTAATCATGAAAATTTTTTAGATTAAATTTATCTCCCAGCT
>JAJXTM010000082.1 GCA_021783875.1 Bacteroidota bacterium | reverse complement strand
TAATTTGGGAGTATTTATTGCTCCCTTTCCGAATAATCAGATTACAGCATTCATCGGACCGGTAATGAGTTTTTACGAGTATACATCAGCAAACTTTATAAGGTTGACGGATCAAGAGTGGAAGGATTCAGCTCTAACTTCAGCGCTACGTCCTTCTTGGGTAAACAGTTACATGGCAAATAGCAGCGGAGTCAGCAGGGGTGAGGGAGAAAATTTAATTATGGGAATTCAGAATAACAGCAGCAGGCAGAATATTCCGGACAGTTATTTAATAGTAAAAGCATTTCCAAATCCTTTTAATCCAAGTACAACATTAAATGTAAATATTCCTGAGAGTTTACCAAATTCTTTAGTAAAACTTTCAATATTTGATATTCAGGGACGATTAGTAAAAATAATAACAAATAGCAATTTACCTCCCGGTAATTATTTATTTAGATGGGACGGGAAGAATGAAGACGGAGTCAATGTATCGAGCGGAGTATATATTGCAAATTTAATAGCTGCAGGTAAAGTTAGTTCTGTGAAGATTGTCCTTCTAAAATGACTTTTATTTTGCTGGTCTGATTTAAAAATATAGTTGTTTCTTTTGTGAATATTTATAAAAAATGAGCCTGATCTAAAAGAGGATGTCTTTAGAAAAGGCTCATTTAATAGTTAGATTACTTTAAATAAATCATTTTCTTTACTGATTTAAAACTGCCGGCTTCAAGAGAGTAAAAGTAAATTCCTGAAGTTAAATCGATTCCATTATCATTTTTACCATTCCATTCCGCCTTATGGCTCCCAGCCGATTGGAAATCATTTACCAAAGTTGCTACTTCTCTTCCTAATATATCAAAAACTACCAGCTTTACTGCTGATGATTTTGGCAAATCATAGCTTATGATAGTAGTCGGGTTAAAAGGATTCGGATAGTTTTGGAGCAGAGCATAATTTTTCGGAATCAAATTTTCCTGCGCAACATCGGTTATGGTAATATTTATTGGTGAAGAAATTGAACTTTGATTTCCTGAAAAATCTACTGCAGCAATCCAGTAATAGTAAGTTTTACCGGTGAAAACTTTTGTATCGGAATAAGTATTAGAAGTTGCGAATGCAATTGGCTTTGTTTGGCTTAGATTAATGTTGGATACACTGTCTCTGTAAATTTCAAAATATTGGAAATCTTTATCAACTGGTTTGCTCCAATTCAAAACAATTGAATTTTGAGAAATAAGCGCTTGTAAGCTATCAGGAGTTTGAGGTCTAAGGTTATCTACCGAGTATCCGCTATCTTGTGAAGACATAGCAAAAATTGCAGGATCGCTTGAACGAGATGAAACTTTGAATGTAGAGAAATGCATACCGTTAACTATAGTTGAATCAAATACTGTCGGAACAATTGTAGTATAGGAAGTATCGGAAGTTGCAGTAATTTCTTTAATATATACCCAGACTGAATCTTTTCTCCAAACGTCGAAATTTGAAATGCCGGACGTAACAGCGGGAGTATTTACTTTCCAGCTTAAATAAACCTCATGTCCCTGATCGTTCGGAACATCTTTTATAGATGTAATAGCAGGTGCAGGTACAGAAGTAATCATTAAATTATTGACTGAATATCCGCTATCGGAAGGTGAAGCAAAAACCCTGTTATTCTTGGTATAAGCCGTTATACGGAAAGTTGCATAATGGTTGCCGCTGCTGTTTGAATCAGCAAGAGTTGAAACGTTAATGGAATAAGTTGAATCGTTGCTGACCGGAATTTGAGAAATAAAAGTCCAGGAAGAATCATATCTCCAAATGGCATATCCTACAATAGGACTAGGACCATCGGCAAATTCATTTTTCCAAGTGACTCTTACTTGTTTTCCGTTATCATTTGGTACATCACTGACAGAAACAATTTTAACAACCGGAGGCCCAACTTGAGTATCGAACATATTAAGTGCAAATATTCTATTATCTCCATAGCGAATACCGGGGAAATAATACGAATAATCAAAGAAACTTACAGGACTATAATTAGGGATTCCAAAAAACTCCTCAGTACCTAAAGTGATTATTTTTCCTGTCCCTTCATTAACTTCTGCGGCTACGGGAATTGTGCCGTGACCTGACGATGCAATTGTATTAGTCTCGTTTGTGGATTTAGTCATTTCGCTCAACCTCGCATAATTCCCCCCTAAATCATTTAGTTTTAGGTAAAAATCATAGGCATAGGGAGATGTAATGACAATACTGTCTGCAGGAGAAGAAATATATAAACTTGCAGTATGGAATGCGCCTAAGGAGGATACATTGGAGAAAAGCGGATCCGATGCATGAGGGAAATTCGTTAAATTTATCCAATCAGGATTGTATGCAATCTCTGCAGTAGTATCCTCAACAAGTTTATTATTTATACTTATTCCTGTTGACCATCCGTTAGAAGATAAGAGATTATTTTGAAACTGAGAACCTTGGTAGTAATTATAGTATGGAAGAACAATTAAACCGCCGCCTGCATTAACAAAAGACTGCAGAACCATTTGCTGTTGTTGTGTATAATCTTGATTTGGAGTTATGGAGACATAATAATCATATCCGCGTAAATCAAAAGTTGAATCATCCGTAACTACTATGTTTCCTTGAGCACGCAAGAGACTGATTAAGTCACCGAAATAAAGTGAATCACTTGAGCCGTAATAGTCGTTATAGAAGTCAAACAAAATTCTTTTGGGCTTGGATAAAAGATTTACAGCATAAGCTTTAATCCCAAGTTTTAGAACAGCTGGATAATTTGATGCATTACTATTAATAATTAATGAATCATATAAGTATCCCGGAGTCGAAGCGTTACACTGGATAACAATTTTAGCATCCTGCCCGGGGAATAAATTGAAAGAGCTGCCTTTTTGAATTGAAAAATGTGAATTTTGAACAGAAACATTACCGACTAGATTACTGCTTGCATAATCAGGATTTAACATATCCAATATGAAAAAGGAAGACTTGCCGACAGTTGTTCCAATAAAATCAACAGTCGAGTCTGAAAGTACAATATAAGAATCATTCGGTCCGGTAGGGCTGGTCAAACTTGAAATATGAGTATACCAGTAATTTTGGTAATCGCATAATTCAGAAACAGCCCAAACTGTTCCGTTCGGAGAAAGAGAAATTCCGCTGTAATCACCCCAGCGGCCGACATCATAACTATTATAGCTGCTGCTAAGCAAGGTGCTTGATGGATCATTCCAAATTTCAGCTGCAGACCTTATAGCAACATCTTGTTCAGAACTTGATGTATTAAACACTAAAAACATTTTACCTGTGCTATCCGGAGTTACAGCAGGATAAAAATAACTTACATTGTCTGAGCCATAGTTAACATTTTGATCTGGATTCCAGGTCGTTGTATTAATTTTTAAAACTCTAAGAGCATCTACAACTCCGCTGCCCCAATTATAACCTTCGGTAAAAGCCGTATATAATTCATTATTTTGCCAAACTACTTCTTGCGTTCGGCAATCACCGGTTGCAATAAGTGAAGTGCTTCCTAATTGAGAAGCATCCGGGGGAACTTGATATGCTCCGATATTAACAGTAGATTCTAATATTAAATTAGGAACACCGGCAGTAAAATTTAAAGCCCACGTAGTAACGTAATTATTTCCGTCAGGGTCGGTATTCATAAGATACTCGGTATTGGAATTCCCTAAAGTTAAAGCTGGTTTTAATGTAAAAACATAAGAATTATCGGCATTTTTCATCGCCCAAAAATCGGTGTAAGTTACATTTCCGCCTGCATAAATTGAATCCTTATTGACAACTCTGAGTTTAGCATATTGGAAATTGCCAGTTGTAAAATCGTATTGGTTGGATGTAATAAAAATAGAAGATGAGTCGACTCCCAGTCCGGGGAAGTCCGCCCAATTGTTTGACAGATTTGCACCGTCGTATGTTGCGGAAAGATTATAAAGCCAGAAAGAACCGCCCGGATCAGCCGGGTTGTCCGATGCCGCAATCAAATATGAAGAAGTGTGGCTATAACTATCCATCATTAAAATTAAAATGACAAATCTTCCGGTTGATTTATCATAAATTACTTTCGGGTCAAAAATATAACTATTAGCTGGGTAACCAAAAAGACTAGCAAAGGTATCTTTATACTTTAAATTGCCGCTGGTATCGTATACGGCTAACTCATCATTAACTGTTTGAATAATTTCATTATTCCCTGCGGCAATCATAGGATCAGGCGGATACCAGGGAATACTATCCGAAAATTGTGATATACCGTCAAAAGAATAATTCATAGTAGGAGAAAGAATTTTTTTATAAGGATTATTTTTACCATTAAATCTAAGCTGGTTTGTTTTAAACATATCTTTAATGGAACTGCCTCCTGCTGCACCGGATAATATCTTCTGCGTTTTTAACTGAAGTATTAAATTTTTATTTAAATTATAATGAATATCTCTTTGGGTAGAGGAAAATTGAGCATTATTCTTCGAGATAGATAATTTTCTCTTAAGAAAAACTCTTTTAGGTGTTATATTGGATACAACATGGGAAGATTTATACTGGGCTTTTATAGCTACCGAAAAAAATAAAAAAAGGATAATTGTTGGAAATTTAAGATGTGTAAAATTAAATACACTTGAGAATGACGTAACATTCCGTTTCATATATTTCTCCTAACAGATTGTAAAATAATTGTTAAACAATGAATTATATTTTGAACTCCGCGTTCAAAGAAGTAAAGGAATCTAAACTTATAAAATCCCGAAAAATTTTTGCATACTATATTATTTAATTCCCATGAATGATATAGTAATTTTTTACTTTATACATTTTACTAAAATTTCAATTAATTTTCAAGAGTTATATTCCATTTATTTAAACTCTCTAAAAGAATTCGCAACTAATAGTCGCAATTTACATTCCAAAAATGATATATTGATTTTAGCAGATAATCGAAGGGAAAAATTTTATAGATGTAAACTTTTTTTTACATACGTAAAGTTTAGTTTACTAATAGTTACTATCATCTCTTACAGATTTCCCCCAAGAAAAGATTTGAGCCAAAAAGAAAATCTAAATAGTATGCAAATAAATTTTCTTTGGAGTTAAGAAAACGAATTGGAATTATAAATAAATTAAATTATTCTATGACTATTTGATTTGACAGTTCGTTTGTATCGTCTGGATTAATGGGGAAATGCTGGCTTAGAACTTTACCGACACTTTGTACTCCATTGATAATTCCTTTAGAAAATTTGCCGTATGAAAACATATTTTGGATTTCATCTTTAATAGAATCCCAGGTATTATCAGCTACTTTTTCATGTATACCGGTATCAGCCATTATATAGAATCCTCTTTTGGGGAGCACAATAAAAATTAATATTCCAGTTTTGTTTTTTGTTTTATTCATACCAAGCCGGTAGAATTCTTTTTCAGCTAATTCTTTTACAGATTTATTTCTTTCAAAAAAATGTAAATGTTCTTTGATGGCTACGCGTATTTCTCCGGCAGTAGTTTCTTCGGCTTTCTTAATGCTATTAGAAATTCGGAGCAGCTCATCGTCGCTTATAAAGTGATATATTAGTCCGCGCATTTCTTTCCTAATTGTCGAATTAAAAGTAATTATATCAAAAGGAAATATCAATAGTTAAGTTTAATATTATAAACGATAAAATAATTTCCGCTCCGCACGCAAATTGGGTAAGTTTCGCTGGAATGACTTTCCTTTTATTAATAAGCAGGCTTTTTCTAGGTGTAGACAAATCAGATAGCCTGCCGTTTATAATAATCTAGTATAAAATTATTGCTTGTTCAAATCTATATCGCCTCCCGAAGTTTTAACAATTAGCGGATTTCCGCCTTTGTTTAAATCGGCTTCAAATTTTGTTGAACTAATTTTTGTAACATTATTAACTGAAAATCCTTTGTAATTGATGCTCCCACCCGAAGTGTACATCTTTGCGCTTGCGTTAAAATCAGAAGGCAGTATTAATTTTATACTACCTCCGGAGGAGGATAAATCTATTCCTTTATTTTCACCCATATAAGTAAGTTTAATTTCCCCGCCGGATGTTGAAGCATTAATTTTTGAATCTTTTCCATCAAGCGAAATATTTCCGCCGGATGTCGAGGCATCGAGATCGCCTATAAATTTTGAGCAAGTAATATCTCCGCCGGAAGTTTGTATTTTTGCAGAACCGTTATTATCTGCGCAATTAATATCTCCTCCTGAGGTGTATGCTTTCAAATTTCCTTCTAGGTTAAGAGTCGAAATATCTCCGCCTGAAGTGTGAATGGTTGTTTCACCCCGGAGATTACTAATAGTAATATCGCCTCCGCTGCTTGAAACGTTTGCGTTGTATTGTGCTGGGAGAATTATTTCAAATTTCAATCTAAAATTATTGCCGAAGTTAAAGAAGTTTAAAGCTCCTTCTTTTTCTGCAGTAACTGTAATCCCATTTTCGGAATCATCATAATTAAAATTGATTTTCTTTGCTGCATTTTCATTTCCAAGTACTTTTACATATACTTGAGGAACATCTGAAGTAGTTATCTTTACATCTGCGGAACTAGCTTTTAAGGTAAATGTTTTTCCGGGAGTTGTATTAAATGTCTTTTCGCTGATTGTTTTTAATGTGCCGCCGCCAAATTCATTATAAGTACCGCACGCTTCAAAATTCAAGCAGACTAAAGTTGTAATAATAAAACCCGATATAATATTATATTTAAGAAATTTCATAATGGCTCCGATTATTTTCTTAATTAGACTTCAATAATTTACAATAGGTTACTGTTAATAAGTTTATTAACATGTTTATTATATCCAAAATAGCGAATTTCTGCATATTTCACATAAGTTTTATCCGGGAATTATTAAATTATAACTAATAATTAAAATATATTTAAAAATGAAACAATTTGATGTCCCCCAATTTTATAAAAGTTCTTTTATTTCAACTATAAAAAACTCTCGAAAGTCTAATGATCCAAGAAAAAAAGATTTTTCTCCGACAATTCTGGATTTTGGCTCGGTGAAATTTTTAATAGCCCGCCATTTTGGCTTCTGTTACGGAGTCGAAAATGCTATAGAAATATCATATAAAACACTTGAAGAAAATCCCGGGAAAAGAATATACTTACTAAGTGAAATGATTCATAACCCCGGGGTCAATGGGGATTTAATTTCTAGAGGTGTAAAATTTGTAATGGATACTTCCGGCAAACAGATTATTGACTGGGACGAATTGCACTCTGACGATATTGTAATTATACCTGCATTCGGGACAACAATTGAAATTCAAAATCTATTAAAAAAGAAAGGTATTGATCCCTACATTTACAATACAACCTGCCCATTTGTTGAAAAAGTGTGGAACAGGTCGGCTCAATTAGGAAAGGAAGATTATACAATTGTTATTCATGGAAAATATTTTCATGAAGAAACCCGGGCAACATTTTCGCATAGCATTCAAAACTCTCCTTCAATAATAATTAGAGATATCGAAGAGGCTAAAATTCTTGCCGATATTATTTTGGGGAAAATGGATAAAGTAAATTTTTATAAATTTTTCAGCGGAAAACATTCCGATAATTTTGATGTGGAAAAAAATTTAAATAAAATCGGTGTTGTTAATCAGACGACAATGCTTGCAAGTGAAACTGAATCCATTGCAAACCTTCTAAAAGAAACCTTTATACAAAAATACGGCGTGGAAAATTCAAAATATCATTTTGCGGATACAAGAGATACACTATGCTATGCTACATATGATAATCAGGAAGCAACCTATGGATTATTAAGAGAAAAAGCAGACTTTGCAATTGTAGTCGGCGGGTATAACAGCAGCAATACTAGCCATATAGCCGAATTGTGTCAGGAACACTTAAGTACATATTTTATATCATCTGAAGAAAAAATATTGTCTTCGAAGCTGATAAGTCATTTTAATATTAATTCGAAAAAAGAAATAATTACGGAAAATTATCTGCCGAATATAAATCCTATAAAAATTATATTGACTAGCGGGGCTTCCTGCCCCGATGCTGTCGTGGATAAAGTACTGCAGAAAATATTATCCTATTTTGATAATGTAAAAAGTATTGAGGAAGTATTAAAAGAAGTAATTTCAGTATAATTATTACTTCAAATAAATTTTTTGATGGAACTTCATTACTTTATAACAATTGAAAATTTTTTTGATACGGGGAAAAGACATGTCTGATCATTACAAGGCTGATAATCTAATTCACCGTCTATTTTAATTTTTCCGGTTTTAATTTTTTTCAAACTTTTTAATTCAAGTATTACTGTAATTTGATTTTCAAATAAAGCCAGATCGGAATCGGAGAATCCGAGTTTCTTGAGTATAGGCATAGGGTATTTTATACTGATTAATTTGAAGTCAGCATTATTATTAATTTTTACTGCGGTCGGTGATAAATTATTATCAAGTGGCTTATCCGAATTAATATGCCAGCCGCGCATTATTGAGAGACTTAAATTAGCTTCTATGATGCCCTCTTTCTTTAGTCTGGCTGTAATAGTTTTTACTTTTAAATCGACGATTTTCTCAGGCGAAATATTTTGTGAATAACTTAAAGAAGTAAAAAATATTATTAAAATAAATGTTATGTAATAAAATATTTTCATTGCCGTATATTTTTATTGTTTATTGAATAATAGATACCCGCTTTCGCGGGTATGACCTGTTGTTCCCGAATATAATGATTTAATTTTTTGTCAATAAATCTGTATAATAAGATTGTAGAATTTCTTTGGTAGAATTATCCTGTACCCAGGCTACAACAGCTAGATTTTTCCTATCCATTATATCGGTTCTGGCACGCCAGCCGGCAAACTTCACATTCGCCCGCCATGAAGGATCTGAAGTAGGATTATCCAGATATTTAGAAAGAGTATTTTGGATTTCATTCAAGTTAAAAGTCTCATTAAATTTTTCGGAATTATTTTTCAATTTCAATTTAATATCATCTCCTAAGCCGATTAAACTGCGCACAACAAAAAGATGTTTTGTTACACCGTTACTCCCGAAATATCTTATCGATTTTTCAACAAGCGCTAAATGAAGAGAGGTGTTTGTCTTGGATTTACCTTTTAGGTCAAGGTTAACATTTATTAAACTGTCTTTCAAATCAGCAGATCCAGTAAAAGTTATTTCCGGTTTTTTATGCATCATCTGTGTTATAATATAGTTATATACGTTAAACCTGTTTTTAAGCAAGAGTTTTGGACCGCCGCCGGTAAGCTTTTCTGTACCATTAAAAAAGACAGTAGGTGTCCCAAAATTTCCTCCATAATATTTATATCGCTGAAATGATTGAGGATTAGTCATTGGATCGGGTGCGGGGATATGAACGTGGTATTCTAATATTGCCAAATCTGTTCTGGGATAATATTCTGATAAAGCATCAAAAGCCGCATCTGCGCCTGCACAAGGTCCGCATTCAGCGCCGGTAAATAATTCTGCTAATACAACTTTTCCGGTTGACTTTTTATTAAAGTGACCGGGATTAAAAGAAGCCAGCTCTTCCTTTCGTTTCTCAATCATTGAGCCAATAGCATTTTCATTTATACCATTTTTCTTTGCCAGAGTAAATAATGCTGCAGTAATTTTTTGGTTTTGAAAAGCGATAATTCCGGAAATATAACTATCGATCGCTCTATTATTTTGCCCTAGCTTTTCATAAGTGCTTCCAAGCGTATACCAATAATCAAAATCCCAAGGATCCACATACTCTTCAACGGATTTTAATTCTTTTAATGAATTTTCAAATTTATTCTCTGCGAAATAAACCATTGCTAAATTTTTCTTATATAGAATTAAATCATCCAAATCCGAAGTACTTTTCAAGGAAGAGACGCCTGTCTTTGCCCACTTTTCGGCTTGAGATAAATTTACGCCGAGTTGTGAAAGAAATACTGCAGCGTTTGATTCTGTCCTGACTTTATCAGTTCCTTTATTGTCTTCAAAATATTTTTTTAGCACTGAGGAAGCTACCTCAGACTTTAATTTTTCCTGCCCGCCTTTGGTCGGATTACTTTGTTCAACCCATTTATTAAAAAATACTAAAGCTTGGTCATTATCGCCGTTTATTACCGCCTGAGCAGCCGTATTAATAGCATCGCTTTTTTTACCTGCACCTTCTTCAAAAATAGCAAGATTTAAAAGATATGAGGGGTCGGTTTCATGCCCTACTACTGCTTGC
>JAJXTM010000081.1 GCA_021783875.1 Bacteroidota bacterium | reverse complement strand
AGTTGTAAAATAAACTTCTGTAATTTTCTTCATTTTCAATTAGTGCTAATTCAGTTAGTTTTTTTTCATGTATATCTGTTAAAGAACCTCTTCCTCCAATCAGAACACCATTTTCAATTACAGGTGCAGTTGAGGATCGAACCCATCTTGTTTTTCCTTCTTTAGTAAAATATCTGTACTCTAAATAAGAGTAATCCTTTTTTCCCAACTCTTTTAAAGCTTTAATTAAGTTAGGTCGGTCTTCTGGATGCATATAATAGAAGAAATTTTTACCAATTAGTTCCTCCGGTGTAAAACCCAAAATCTTTTTTATGGCGGGGCTTACATAATTTATTGTTCCGTCTGATGAAACTTCATAAATAACATCATTCACGGATTCAACTAAAGATTTGAATAATTCTTCTGTTGAATGAAGTTTTCTTTCTAGTTCTTTTCTGACATTTATGTCTCTTGTAATAAATATCATTTGTTTTGGTCGCCCATTTTCATCATTTATGAATTGACCGCTAACTTCTATATAAAAGGGGCTTCCATCCTGTTTTAATGCTAAATATTCGTCTGCACCTTGGAATTCGCCCCTAAACATTTGTTCAATTTCTGATTTAGCTTTTTTGCGATATTCAGGATGAATGAAATCGAGAATATTGCGACCAACAAAACTTTCATTCTTTTTATTGTCAAAAAGTTCCGATGCCTTTGGAGATGTTGATATTATTATTCCATTAAGATCGGTAATCGTTATTAAATCCGGTGATGCTTCGAATATTGAGCGGTGTAATCTTTCGCTTTCTAGAAGAGATTCTTCCAAAAGTTTGTTATTTGTAATGTCATATATTGCGCCTGTACCCCCAATAAGTATTCCGTTTTCAAATAAAGGTCTTATTGTGGTTCTTACCCAGCGGTTTTCACCGTTCTTATGTATAAAACGAAACTCAAAAGCTTCGTAATTGCTGACGGTAATGTTTCTTAGTATTTCGGATATCCTTTTTTTATCTTCTTTGTAAACAAACGATACTGATTTCTTTCCTATTAGTTCTTCAGGCTTATATCCTAAAAGATCATGGATTTTTGGACTTATATACTTGATTTTACCATTGCTGCTTATTTCATAAATAATTTCATTTATATTTTCTACAAGTTTTCGAAAAGATTTCTCTTTTTCGATTAGCAGTATTTCTTTTTGATTATTCTCGTAATATGCTATTATTCGTTGTGAAATTAAATTTAGCAGGTCGCTTTCCTCTTTTAAAAATATTTTATTTACTTTCTCACCCTTTTTTAGATTATAACAAACTTCAATCTTACCGATTATTTTACTTCCAGCCTTTATTATTTTTGTCAAAGCAGTTTTTGTTCGCTTAAATCCTTTAGTGATATACTCATTATTTGAGACAATTATTCTGGCACTTGCTTTTTCTGGATATTGGAATGCCGGAGGAAGAAGATTTGTTATATTTTGAAAAATCATCTCAGGGCTAAGCCGGCTGTTATTTAATAACTTTGTTATTTGGTTCTGACATCTGAGCTCCTTTTTCCTCTCGCCAAGATCAAAGGATATTTTCTTAATTATTGCTTCTTGTCTGTTTAATTGTTTGTACAGACTAGTCAATTCTTTTGCCTTAACTTTAGAGGTCGGCTTTAGTCTAGTTGAAGATTCCTTTAACTCTTTCATGATAGTATTTCCATTTAAATTTTCCGTTATAAATATATTTATCTAAAAAATAAATTATTTATAAATTTCAAATACTTGACGTAACAGTATATTTATTAATTCTTATTCTCATCTTTTTATTACTATAAAGCATTTCCCAATTATTCCCATCCTAGTAATTTGAATTTATTAGAGTGCTCTCAAAATATAATTTATAGAAAATTTATGTGCAAGTAAGATAAGGTGAAATCCTGAACAACTAACCCAAAAATCCGGGCATAATTTGCAAGAAAAAAGTAGTGCGTTATAATACAAATATTTACTCATTTAGGTCTCCGGGACTAAAAGCCTCTTTAATACCGTAATAATCAAAATTTTTCAATATTATACACAATCATTGTAGCTCAAAAATTATCATTAAAATTAATCTTCCCCTATAATCTCCGGCAATATTTCAAATTGAATTTTGTAAAGCCCAAGGTTATCTATTTTCATCATAGTCTTTTTTTAGGTGAATTAATAATTTTTACAGGGCTTCCTAAATATTTTAACGCCTCAATTATACTATTTACCCGTTTAACCGCCAAGCCCTGATAAGTTTTAATGGAATAGTAGTCTAATAATTCCTTTATCGTTTCCCAACCGGATATGCTCATTTCAATTTGGTGTTTATCGTTTTCATCAAAGAATATTAGTTGGATTTAAATAAAAACGAATATTATATTCTAAAAATAAGCCAAAAATCTTTAGCTATGGATATTCACATATTCCATTATTTCTTTTATATTTATGATGTAATTATAGTTTATAAGTCAATTTAAACATTAGGAATAATTTAGCTTAATGTCTTTCTCAATTAGAGATAATAGAACAAGGGGAACAATTTAAAAAAACTGTTCTTGCAATCGCAGCAACTTTTAAAAAGAGAATGGCTGCAAATCTTCAATCCGGCAGGGAAGCAAAGCTAATTCCTCAAAACCAACAGCCAAATTATGAAAATGATTTTGAACTAATCACATGGCTGATTATCAAATAAAATAGGTGGAAATTGTAATATGTCTATACGTAAAATAATTGTTAAAGATATAGAAATTCAGCTAATCGCAAATCAACTTTTAGAATATGTTTCATTAACTGATATTGCTCGTTTCAAGAATCCATCTGAACCTAAAGATGTTGTTAAAAACTGGATGCGTTCTAGAACTACAATTGAATTTTTAGGTTTGTGGGAAAAACTTCACAATCCAAATTTCAAAGGGGTCGAATTCGACTCCTTTCTTTTTGAAGCGGGAAGTAATTCCTTTGTGCTTTCCCCTCAAAAATGGATTCAAGCCGTTAATGCTGTTGGTGTCATCTCAAAAAGCGGAAATAATGGAGGCACTTTTGCTCACCAGGATATTGCCTTCGAATTCGCTTCTTGGGTCAGTCCGGAATTTAAACTATATCTGCTTAAAGAATTCCAGCGATTAAAAGAAGAAGAATCCAAAACAAAATCTCTCGAATGGAACCTTCAGCGCACTCTTGCTAAAGTTAATTATAAGATTCATACTGATGCAATAAAGGGAAATCTAATTCCCCCTAAAGTTTCTAAGCAGCAAATAAATTTTATTTATGCTTCCGAAGCAGATATTCTTAATGTTGCTTTGTTTGGAACGACCGCTAAAGAATGGCGGGATGATAACCCTGGCAAAGGAGGCAATATTCGTGATTATGCAAATCTTGAACAGCTTGTAGTCCTTTCTAATTTAGAAAGCATAAACGCAGTCCTTATTAATAATGGCTTAAACCAAAGCGAAAGATTAATCCAGTTGAACAGCATTGCTATCAATCAAATGAAATCTTTGATCTCAAGTTCTCAAATTAAAAAGCTAAATTATTGAAACCTGAAGAAGCCAAACAATCTATCGTAAACTCTATTATTGCTTTCAATAATAATGATTTGACAAGCAGTGCACTAAAATTATTCGATACACTCGGATATAAAACCTCACGCCGCAGCCGTCTAACAAAAGCTGATTATCTCCACCTTAAAGAATTATTTGTTTACGCTGGTTCTAATTTTAATCCGGATAAATCTAAAATCGTAGACTAGATTTATGTAGACCTTTTATTCCAGCTTACTAAAGATGAAGTATTAAACCAAATTTGTGATCTATTCCCTCAAAATATACACGAAGTTAAGCAACTCTTGAATTAAATTCATCTTTCACTTTTATTCTTTTATCAAACGGACTTAAGTAATCTAATTATGAATATAAACATTGCAGGTTATAAAATATTTTTATATTGCAGAATTTTTAATAAAAAAGTACCAGTTAAGTATTTAGGACTTCATATTTTACATCAAGGGTTACTTTAAATTCTTCAACATAAAGAGGCTTCATTCTTCTTTACATTACCTATGCCGGAAGATTATTCTTTGGGAAGGAAACAGGGAAGGCTGATTTAAAGAGTATTGAAATCAAAACAAACAAAAAAAATAATAATAGATTATTTAAAAATCTTTGGCGCAATTCCTAATTAAATATTTCCAATTTTTTGTGCTAAATATTAAAATTAAAAGAGTATATTTATCAGAATATTTTTAAAATTGTTTGGGTGAGCACAAAATTCCGCATGCAAGTATCTTATAAAAACTTTATTGCATTCCTATTCAAAATAATTATTGTTTTAACTATAATTCAATTTGATTTAATACCTGCTTATGCACAGGGTGTGGGAACAATCAGAGGAATTGTTACTGATTCAACTAACGGCGAACCTCTTGCTTTTTGTAATGTTTTAATTAATAAACTAAATCTCGGCGCTTCTACCGATATGCACGGCCTTTTTACAATTTCTTCTATTCCCGCAAATAAACACTATACGGTAACTATTTCTTATGTCGGATATAAATCTCAACTAATACCTTTCGTTGTCAACCGAAATAAAATTTCAGAAATTAATGTGGCACTTTCTCCTGTAAGTTTAAAATTGGGAACTGTTGAAACTGTAGGGAAAAAAATAATTGAAAAAAATGCTACGGATATCGGGCTTCAAAGAATATCGTTAAAAGATATTGAAATGACTCCTAAAGGAGTTGAATCCGACATTTTTAGATCCCTCCAATCTTTACCGGGAGTACAATCCACGGGAGATGTTTCTGCAAGATACTATGTCCGCGGTAGTTCTAGTAACGAAAATCTTGTCCTGCTTAATGGCATTACTATTTATAATCCTTTTCATGCCTTTGGAATGTTCAGCGTTATTGATCCTGATATGATAAACAGCGTTGAGTTTTATAAAGGCGGTTACGGCGCTGAATTTGGAGGCAGACTTTCTTCTATCCTTGATATTATTACAAAGGATGGCAATAAAAATGATTATAGCGCTTCGGCTTCTTCAAGCTTTCTTACTGCAAAAACTCTTTTTGAAGGCCCCATTCCGCATGGCTCTTTTATTTTTACCGGCAGACAAAGTTATTCAACGGAAATTTTGAAAAAATTTCTGAATAATCAAAGTGCCCCGATTAGTTTCTATGACTTATCATTTAAATTAAATTATTCAAATCCTGATTTTATTAAGGGATCAAAGTTTATCGTTACAAGCTTCATTAGCGGCGATAACCTTAATAATAATAACCCCTTTTTAGAAAATATGAATTGGTCGAATAAACTGCTTGGGTTTGACTGGTTCCAGCTTACTGATTCTCCTTTGTATTTTGATTTGGGTGTCTCATGGAGCGGTTTTAGCGGTAATGTCGATCCTAAATTAAGTTCTGCAAAACCAAAAAATAATCAACTTGATGATATTACGTTAAAAATGAATTTTAATTATGTGTATGAAAGTAAAGATGAACTTAGTATCGGTGCGGAAATAAAAAATATTTCGACGCTCTTAATCCTGCAAAATTCTTTTGGGGTTGAAACTAATTTAGGTTCAAGCGGGACTAACATAAATGTCTATGCTAAATATAAATTTATGAGATATGATAATTTCGGTGCTGATGTAGGTGTTAGATTAGCAGCTACGAGTCTTGCATCAACTAATGGAAATCCATATTATGCTCAACCCCGGGTTAACTTAACGTATCGTATTTTTCCCGCTGTCGCTCTTAAAGCTTCTTGGGGAATTTATGAGCAGGAATTAACAACTCTTTCTGATGAAAATGAAGTTATTTCTTTGTTCGAACCTTGGATTATTATTCCAAATTATCTTAAACCTGCCGGATCAATTCAATATTCTGCCGGTATGACTACCGATTTTACTAACAAAATTTCTCTGGATATTGAAGGTTATTATAAAACGATGCAGAATATTCCGACTTTGAATGATAATAAAGTCTCTCCTAACGACCCTGATCTGCTTGAAGCTACGGGTGAATCTTATGGCTGGGAATTTTTATTCCGCTATAATAATGATCCCTTGTCTTTTACCGCATCATATACGTTAAGCTGGGCTTATAAAAACCTTAACGGCTGGTTATATTATCCGCGTTTTGATTCCCGAAATTCAATTGACCTAACTTTGGAATATAACTTTGGTAATGGTTGGTTTGGAAGCGCAAACTGGGTTTATAACTCCGGCTTGCCTTTTACTCAGTCGCTCGGTTTTTATAATAAACTTTACTTCCAGGACCTTTACGAAAATAATCCCGTCTTTGAAAATTATTTGCCTTTTCAAATTTTATCGGATAAAGACTTAGGAAGACTGCCCGATTATCATAGACTTGATTTAAGCCTGACAAAATCTTTTAACTTATTTTTTATGAAATGCCAAATTGATGCAAGCATAATTAATGTTTACAATCGGGCAAATATTTTTTATTTCAAAAGAGATACCGGCGAGAGAGTAAATATGCTTCCTTTCTTGCCTACTGCTACTTTAAAAGTTCAAATATGAAAAGAATTTTATATATAATAGCGATTCCTGTTTTATTCTTCTATTCATGCAGCAATTCACTTAACCCGTATGCTCCCGCAAGACCACGTTATATCCTAAACGGAATAATTAGAAACGATACTTCTTTTCAGGTAGTTACTATTACCGAAAGTTACCGTCCCTCAAATTTTAATCCGACTCCGGATACAGAAGATGTTTCAATAAAAGGGGCTGAGGTTAATATTTGGTATAATGATACATTGTATGCCTTACGTGATAGCTCTATCAATAGAATAGATACATCCCGTTATACTTCAAAAGTCAATTTTTATTATTGTAATAACCTTAAACCGGGTCCAAATGCCGATATTGAAATACAAGCATTATTACCAAATGGACTTCTTTTAAGTTCTGTAATCAGAACTCCGGATGTTGAAAATGATTTCTTCGATCCTGCAAGTGTAACAGTATTTGATCCTACTCAAATTAGTCAGGTTTATGTTGGGTGGAAGGATTTAGGGAATGTTTATTATGCGCCGAAAATTTCCATTATTTATTATCAAAAAGGCGATACCTCACAAAAAGAAATATCAGTTCCGCTCAATTATGTGAACCAAAATGGCAACCTAGTGCCCAATTATCCGCAACCTACAAAAATTAATTTTTTTAATATTGATTTATCAACTATCAACCAAGTAATGTCATCTATAGCGGGCTCTGATAAAAATAAAAGCGATTTTACTGTATCAAAAATGATGGTTGATTTAATAGTTTATGATTCCAATCTTTCAACTTATTTTTCATCTTTGCAGCAATCGATTGATGGATTTACTGTCCAGCTTGATGCTTCCGATTACTCCAATATTACCGGAGGTTTCGGAATATTTGGCTCTTATTATAAAGTGAGCTATAGAATCGATATTACTAGAGCATATATAAATTCATTCGGGTACAATTGATGAGATTAAAATTAAGAAATATCTTAAAACTTATATCTAAAATAATATTTGTATCTGCATTATTTCTTTTAAGCACATTCTCCTCATGCACAAAAGATGTTTCCGTAACTCCTCCGGATGCCCCTCCTCCTAATGGATATCTTTTTATTAATTCATATCCGTCAGGATTTCAGATATATTTAAATGGTCTGCCGAGAAGAAGAGCAACGCCGGATAGTTTAACCTGGCTTAGCACAAATTCTTATTCTATTACATTAAAGAAAAACTTATTTCGTGATACCTCTTTTACTGTTAATGTTGTCGAAGGTATAAAGAAATCGGTATTTGTCGACTATTCAAAGAATCCCGCTATGTTAGGAAGTATTTCACTTACCTCTAATCCCGCAAATGCAATGATATTTATTAATGATTCAAGTATTAATCAGACTACTCCGGTAACAATAAATAACCTGATGCCCGGAAATTATTTAATTAGATTTCATGCACCTAATCACCGGGATGATAGTACGATTGTATCTGTAAGCAGCAGCAATATTACTTCAGCTCAAAAAACTCTCGTCGATACAACTCTTTGGAGTGAATTTAACGCAAGCAATTCCTCTATCGCAACAAATCAGCTAACCTGTATTGCTATAGATAATGATAATTCAATATGGATGGGTACTCCCGGCTGGGGATTATTGAAATTCGACGGAAGAACTTGGGAAAATCTAGCCAATCAAATTCCGGGTTTGGCTTCGCATGATTCTATAAATTGTATTTACGTTGATCAAAATAATCATAAATGGGTCGGTACTGAATTCGGCGGCGTTCTTGATGTTTATAATAACATTATTCATGCCTATGGTTTTATGTCATCAGGTTTGTCTGATTTTAGAGTTACTGCTATTACCTCAGATAATGAAGGAGCTCTGTACTTCGGCACTAAAGGAGGTCTTAACTATTCAAATGTTGATGGAAGCGGTAATAGAACTTGGAAGACTTATAGTAATTCCCTTTTATCTATTCCTTCAAATGAACATTGGATAACGGCACTTGCCTTTGATGCTAACAAAAATTTATGGATCGGAACTAAATCTTCCGGCATAGTTAAATTTAATCAATTGGATGAATCCGGGACATTATTTCAATTTACTAGTTCCAACTTAATTAACAACGCAATAACTTCAATTGTAACTTCAGGAACTGATGTTTGGGCGGGTCATGGAGCAAGTTCAATATTTGGAACCGGAATATCTCATTTCAATGGAAACACCTGGGAAAAAGTATATCCTATCCCTCAAGACAGCTATGTCCAGTGCATTTTTATCGATCGGATGAATAATATGTGGATTGGTACTGATAAAGGTCTGGTAAAGTACGGTCAGGGATTAGATATTCTATTTGATTCCGGCTCAACAGGATTAAATATGGACGATGTCCGCGGTATTGCTGAAGATCAATTTGGTAATATTTGGATTGCTACTTATAGCGACGGTCTAATAGAATTTAAGGGAAATAAATAAAACTCAAATTTCGCTTTTATTTAAAATAATGAATGTCTATTTTTCACTAAATCAATTCATCTATAACTTTAAAATAGGTTAAATCATGAGAAGAAAGTTTCTGTTTGTCAATTCATTTCTAATAATTTTTTCTTTCATGGTTCCGGTAAATTCCTTTGCACAGCAAAAAATATTTTATAAAAACGTAAAAGAAGCGATTCTTTCAACGTCAAAACTATCCGGAAAATCAGGGCCTAATGATGTAAATTGGATTAATGGGGGAAATAGTTATTCCTATACAATTAAAAACGACTCGACAAAACAAGATGAAATTCGCTCTTATAATCCGCTGACTGGCAAAGATGAATTAATTTTTGATGCCTCAAAGCTGATGTTCCCCGATACTAATAAACCTTTTGACTATAAATCATTTCAATGGGCACACGATTCCCGCCATTTAGTCTTTGAATCTAATTTTAGAAAAATATATCGCCGCTCAGGAATATCTGATTATTATATCTATTCTCTAGAAAATAAAAATTTAAAGCTTGCAGCAAAAAATGCTCGTACAGCAGAACTTTCTCCCGATGGATCTATGGTAGGTTATGAAAGGGATGGAAATATGTTTGCTTATAATTTTGATACAAAAAATGAAACAAAACTGACTGATGATGCATCAAAAAATATCTTTAATGGGCATTACGATTGGGTTTATGAAGAAGAATTTGGTCAGGCTCAAGCATGGAATTGGTCTCCCGATAGCAAATATATCGCTTTCTGGCAGTTTGACGAAAGTGCTGTTCCCGAAATTAAAATTACTAATTATGAAGGTTTGCACTCAGATTATGTAAATATTCCTATTCCACAAGTAGGGGATCCAAATCCTAAAGTTAGAATCGGTATTATAAATGTTAAGACTAATTCAAAAATTTGGCTCGATCCCGGCGAAACAGGTGATTTCTATATTCCAAGAATTTATTGGACTAGTGAACCAAATACTTTAGCAATGATAATTCTTAATCGTGCTCAAAATGATATGAAACTATATTTTTTCAATGTCGAAACCGGTAAACGCAGACTGGTGATGGAAGAAAAAAATAATACTTGGGTCGCAATTTTTAATTTTTACACTGATGTAAATGATATGATGTATTTCCCCAGGAATCTTAAACAGTTTTTTTGGGTCTCAGACCGCAGCGGTTATTATCATATTTATCGATATGACTATAACGGAGATTTGATTAATCAGGTTACGAAAGGAAATTGGG
>JAJXTM010000080.1 GCA_021783875.1 Bacteroidota bacterium | reverse complement strand
TTTATTTGATTGAACGGTCTATTACCTTCAATTTTATTAACTAATTGAATAGTTATAGAGCCATTATCTGTATACTTGACAGCATTATCCAGTATATTTGACAGCGCTTTTTAGCTAGTTGGGAATCAAGTTTGGAATACGCATTATCAACTTTTATATCAACATAAAATTCCAGTTTTTTATCTTTTACTAGTTTTGCAAATTGTGTAGTGCAAGATTTTATCAACTCCGATAAGTTACATTTTTCAATATTTACTGGAAGCTCATTAGATTCTAATTGCGAAAGCGTCAGCACACCATCTAAAGTTGATAATAGTCTTTTCCCTGATGCTTCAATACTTACAGCCATTTCATTTTGTTCTGCGTCATCAAGTAAATCCGCGAGTATTTGAGAAAAGCCAAGAATACCTATTAATGGAGTTCGGAATTCATGACTCATATTTTTAAGGAGAACCGACTTTAGCCGATTGGACTGTTCGGCTTTTTCTTTTGCATCGAATAATTCTTTTTCAAACTGTTTTGTATCAGAAATATCTTCCTGAACACTAAGATAATGAGTAATTTCTCCTTGTGCATTTCTAATTGGAGAAATGAACGAGGAGACCCAAAAGAGTTCGCCGTTCTTTTTCTTATTAATATATTCATAGCGCCACTCAATGCCTTTTTTTAAGTTTTCCCACAGAAGTTTATATTGTTCCTGGGGAACATTGCCGGATTTCAAAATTCTTGGATTATTTCCTACTGCTTCTTCAAACTTAAAACCCGTCAATTCCGTAAATCGAGGATTTACATATTCTATAGAACCATTCAAATCAGTTATAATAATAGCTGTCGGGCTTTGTTCGACTGCCCAATATAGTTTAAGAAGTTCTTCTTCAGCTTTAAGTCTTTCGCGAATTTCCTTTTGCAATTTTTCATTAGTTCGTGATAGTTCATAAGTTCTATCCTCAACGCGGTGTTCTAGTTCAAAATGAGCCTTCTGAAGATCTTCCTCCATATGTTTTCGCTCAGTAATATCTATAAAACTCTCAATATAATATTCCTGACTGCCTAAAGATATTTCAGCAGTGGTCATTATAATTGGGATTAATGACCCATTGTTTTTTTTGAGTAAACCTTCTTGTTCTGCCAAATAATTACTGTTGGAAGATTTTCTTTCCAGAAAAAGGAAATGTTCTTTTCTTTCGGAACCGATAACATTGTCTTTATCATTACCGATAAGTTGAACCGCTGTCAAATTAATATCAATAATGGCATCGGTTACCTTATCAACGATAATTATTCCTATTTGGACAGAATCGAGGATTTTTTTTAATTCCCGCGTACTTTGAACTATATCTTCCGTATTGCTGGCAATTACTTTATCGGTAATTTCAGTAAGATTTTTAATTTCTCGGTTCAGGTTATAATTATCTAGAAGCGTACTAAAATAATTTGAATGAATTTTGCAATAGCTTAAAACCGATTGATCGTTTAATTGATTTTCTAACAATATGATTATTATTCCGATCATACTTGACGGTGCAATTAGAGGGATAATAATAAAATAATCAACTTCATTAAATTTATTAGGGAAATTACTCTTTGTAATTTCTTCAGAGTTTAGAACATTAGCAATTACGCCCTCATCAATTAATTTTTGAAAGACTAAGGTAATTTCTTCTTCGGATTTAGATGAAGTAGATAATTTAAATTTGAAATTAAAATCAATGGAATTAAGTAAAAAAATTGAAGCTGACTTAAACCCATCAATATTCTTGAATACATTTAAGCCTTCCGAAATAATATCCAATTCCTGCACACCGATTTTTGAAGATTCATTAAACCGGATTAAATCTTCCATCATATTCTTTTTCATAATTCTCCCTTATTCATTTTATTCTACTAACATCAATCGAACTGTTTGTTCAAAATCATTTTTTAAGGATTTTCTACTATTAGTAAAGAAGTGATTAGATAAACTGAGAATTTCCCAAACATTAGTATTTGGTTCAGGAATTATGTTATCGCCTCCGAATCCCATTTCCAAAATCCTGGCTAAGATATTTCCAATATGGACAGAACCCACTAATTTATCGGGGATTCCAGCAACTGTACCGATATGATGATAAAGTATTGCATGCTGAATAATTTGAGGCAATTTCCATTTTTCAGCGAGTAATTGACCGATTTTTGCATGATCAACACCCAAAACTTCTAATTCTGCATCTTTAATTCTGCATTTTTTACTTTCCACAACTTCTAAAACATCAGTATATTCTTTCCTTGCAAATTCAAAAAAAAGCAGTTTTCCGATATCATGGAAAATGCCAGCTAAAAAATAATTTTCAAGATTTTTTTCTTTTGATTCGCTTCCAATCAATCTCGTAGCAATGCCGACACCAATTGAATGAGCCCAAAAATCAAGCGGGCTAAAGCGAGCAAATAACTTATCTTTTGAAAAAAAGTTAATGACCGAAAGGGCGAAAATTATATTTTTGACTTCATTAAATCCAAGATAAAGAATAGCTTTAGATATTGTATCCATTTTACCATGAAAACCATAAAAAGGAGAATTAGCGACTTTTAGTATTTTAAAAGAAGATGCCTGGTCAGTAGAAATAATCTTTGCAATTTTATCTGAATTTATATTAGGATCCTCCATAGCTTCAGAAATAGTGGTATAAACCGTAGGCAATGTGGGTAGGTTGTTGATGCTGTTAAATATTTTACTTGTTATATCCATAATTACTTTATGTAAAATATTTTTCAAGAACTATTTGAAGAGCTGTTTCATATAAATCTTTTTCGTTATTGTTTTTGGGTAACCAAGAGAACCGTTCTTTTAATTTTTGTTTTGCTTCACAGAGAGACTTTTCATCAAATTGAGCATCGGTTTCTATTTCAGAATCGCCTTTAACAGATATTGTTTGAATTCCCCAAGTCTTTAACAATTTAACATGTTTTTCGTCAATTATTATACCTGCTGACAGTAATACCTGACCGAATTTATTTTTAATAGGATCTGATAATTCTAGTCCTTCCTGAAAATCTTTAATATGGATTAATCTTGACAATGAATTGGTTTCCCTTAATTAATAATATTTTATATGCAACTTTTAATATTATCATTATCGAAGAAATATTATAAAAATTAACTAAAATAATATTCAGGTTAAAAATATTAAAATTTGCAGAACTGACGCAGATTCTAATTACTAAGCTTTCAGAGCTTCCAGGAGAACATTTATAAGTTCGTTCTTAGTAAATGGTTTTGATAAATAATGAGTGCAGCCTTCTATTAAAAACTTTTCTTTATCTCCCTGCATAGCATATGCGGTTAAAGCAATTATAGGAATATCGGAATATTCTTTTAATATTTTAATTTCCTTTGCGGCATCCAAACCATTTTTACCAACTCCAAGATTGATATCCATCAAAATTGCCGCATATTTATTTTGCTTGACTAATTGCACAGCAGAATCGGGATTATTGCATGCACTTATTTTATAATTATTTCGTAAAAATAATTTAGTGATATCAGCAGATACTGGGTCATCTTCCACCAATAATATTTCATTATTGGAAATTTTTTTTTGAAAATTTTGATTATTATTTGGATTAATTGCTAAATGGATTGGCTTAGGACTTTCAAGATATTTTTCGTTTACATTAGTAAAATCAGCAGGAAGTTTAATCTGAAAAGTAGTGCCTTTACCTAATTTACTTTCTAATGAAATACTTCCTCCTAATTCTTCAGTTAATCTTTTGCTAATAGTTAGTCCAAGACCAGTGCCTTCAAATGATCTAGAATATCCTTCACTTGCCTGCCGGAACTCCTGAAAAATAATCTTCTGATTTTCTTCGGAAATACCGATGCCTGTATCTATCACTTGAATTATAATCCAGCAGTTCGTTTCATTGCTGGTCTGATAAAGCTTGACTATTATTCCGCCTTTCTCAGTGTATTTAATAGCATTGCTGATAAGATTATTCAAAATTTCATAGAGTAATTGTTTATCGGAATTGAGGATTAGCAACTCAACCGGACAATCAATACTCAGGTGTATTCCTTTTTTATCAGCTGAAATTTTCCAGAGATTTATAACCTCATTTATCAATTCAATTATATTAAATTCTTCAATATTAATTTCAAACTTACCTGAATCGATTTTTGATATTTGAAGAATTAAATTAAGAGTATTTAGCAATCTGTTTCCGCTGATATTTATAACTTCAGCCATATGATAATGATTGTTGTCTTCTAATTCATTTTTAAGCAGATCGGAAAACCCAAGAATACCTATAAGCGGAGTTCGGAGTTCATGACTCATATTAGAAAAAAAACTGGATTTGGCACGATTCATTTCTTCTGCTTTTTCTTTTGCATCAATCAGTTCTGATATCATCTGTTTTCTATCAGTAATATCCTCTTTGATACCAATGAAATTTGTAATTTCGCCCTTATCATTAACAATAGGAGAAATAGAGACTGATTCCCAATAAAGTTCACCGTTTTTCTTTTTATTATGAAGTTCGCCATACCAGACATTACCTGAAAGAATAACATCCCAAAGTTCTTTGTATTCTTCCTTAGACTTTTCTCCTGAACTAAATATTCTGGGATTCTGACCAATTATTTCTTCAAGATTATATCCGGAAATTTTTATAACCTTTGTATTTGCATATTCTATATTGCCTTTTAAATCCGTGATTATTATTGAAGCAGGACTTTGTTCTATACCTCGATAAAGTTTTCTAATTTCATCTTCGCCTAATTTGCGCAAAGTTATATCAAATGCAGTTCCAATGGCAGAGTTTTCCCCTTTCCATTTAATAAATCCGGCAGTAAAATCAATCCAAATGTCATTTCCGTCTTTATTTATAATTTTAAATTCATATCGATTAGGTACTTGCTCACCATTTTGGCGATTAATCCCTCTTTGCTTTACAAGTTCTTGAAAATCAGGATGAACAATTTCCCAGAATTTAAGTTTTTTCAATTCATTCTCAGAATATCCAGTTAATTTTTCAGCAGCTTTATTTGCATAAACAAAATATTCATTCTTATAAATAATTATTGCTGAAGAAGTATTTTCGGCAAGAGTGCTGAATCGACTTTCGGATTCTATTAAATATTTAGTCTTTTTGTTAACTTGATATTTTAGATATATTGTTAAAAAGGAAATAGCTAGTAATAAGATTGCAATAATGAAAATTACATTGTAATAATATGATACATTATGTTGAATGACAGAAATATCATTAGAGAAACGCGGAATAATTTGATAATCAGAATTTGGAGTAATTGAATAGTCATACTGCCCCACAACGCCTTTAACTTTAATTGTTTCACCTATTTTATAAGTTTCAAATAATTTCTGGTCTAATTGATATTTAGAGATGTATAACATTAAAGTAACATAACCGCCAAGCTTTGGGACTATAATATAATATCTTCCTCCCCTGTTGAGTCCCTTATCAACTACTCTTGCCTCTATATCGACAAGCATGCCTTCATACTTTTCCAAATTATGATAATTGGCTATTAATATCGGTTTAGGGATAAAAGTTTTAACATTTTTGATAATTTTTATAATTGGGTTTTGAATCTCAACTAATCCTGCGTATTGACCTATTTTCCCTGAAACAACTACACTATCCCCTAGCATAATGGGGTTTCCAGTATATTTATCCGAATATATTGCAATTCCTGCCGAAGAATCCTGAATAAAAATTTGCAATTGATTCTGGTATAACAATCCTGAAGGAACTGTTACGCGGCCGGCAACGGTAACATATTCTCCTAGTTTATCTGGTATAAAATTAGAGTCAACATCTACTTTGGCTTCTTTAATGCTAATTTGAGAAGAAGATAATATAAAAGGATAGCTTTTCGAAGAGAATAATAAAACCAAGCTAAAGATGATAAGAATTTTAAGATTTTTATTAAATTTTAATAAATACAATTTGACCTCTGAAATGCTTACATACCATATTTAAATAATTAAACTAAAAGAAAATTTTTTCATTTGCAATAATCTGGTTAAAAAATTAATGTTCTTTTCAATAATTTGCAGAACAACCATTCCTCTTTAAAGTAGTATTCAATTATAAACGATTTAAGCAAAAACACTTTAAGAAGAAATATTTGTCTGCATCATTTAATATTTCTCAAGACTCATTTATTTAATTTGATCATTGTGAACTTAATTTCAATCAAGATGATCTTCTTCCATTTTTAATATCTTAATTAGTAAATCTGGTATAGCTTGATCTTATTTTTCGAAGGCAAAATATTTTGCATAATTATAGGTTTTAATAGCACTTGTTTCAGAATCCTAATCATTATAATTCATATCCTTAATAGATTTACCAATTTTAATTTGATTTATTTTTGATATAATCATATTCCCATCTAGAAAGAGATTCCTTTTAATGAGCCATTCTGCATAGAGCTTTTCATCAACTTCCTGCTTTGCAATTACTTTATGAAGTTTTAGATTACATCAACTATCACACATTTCTGTTTAAACAAGCTATTAGCTGATTGTGGTCAACCTTCAGCTAAAAGATCATTTTAGATGTCAATTATTTTTTGATTATTTTTCAATTAAATCTACTTTTAATATTATCGTAAATAATTGATTTAATATTAAAAATAATTTAATTCAATTTTCTATTCATTTATTTTCAGTTATTTTCGGGCTACTAAATGAGAAAAAAGTTAAATGATTATTAATTGATAATATTTAATTGATTTATCTTTTTAAAGTACACAAGTTTAATATTAAGACAAAAAAGGGTTCGCTATAGTCCTTTAATTCAGCTGGAGTTACGGAATTTTTTTCAATTTTAAAATAAAAATTTAAATATATGTTGACAAATAATAAAAACATTATTATTCTTGCATAGGAGATTTTTAGGCTATGGTGTCAGTTTCAAATAACCCGGCATATATCGAATCTGTTTTAGCTCCCGCTAAAGCAGGAATTATACAAAGCATATCGGGATCTTCATATAATCTTACTTCTCTTGATTCAAAAATTCCTCAGGATACTAAAAATAAAATATTAACCGAAAACCAAAGTAAAAATTCTTCATATATCAATAACAATTTACGTTTTCAGCAGAATATTCCGGTTTCCGATATTCTTTCATCCAATCAGTTATACAATGAGAGCAATAAACCTTTTGTTAGCAAAGAAACAATTGCAAATACTTATAATCCAAAATATCAGGATCAAAATTCTGAATATGAGTCTGGTCATATTGTAAATTCGGGTTTCAGTTATTATTTGGTAGATAAAAAATCAAACTCAATTTCCTCTAAAAATCAAGCGAAAAAGGCAAAAACTCCAATGGATGATAAAATCAATAAAACTTACCACACAGGAGCACAGACAGATACGGGGACTCTTGTTAATGTTATATATTACTAGCAGCATATTCAGATCTCAATTTATTCACTTCTATTATTTAAAGTTTACTTAAATTTTTATTATAAAGGTTAAGCATGGAAAAATTGAATTTATACATAGCAATTTTATTGACAGGATTTTTCGTAAGCAATAATTACGCACAAATTGATGCCCGCTTAATGCAGTATCCAGCAGTATCTAAAACTCAAATCGTTTTTGAATATGCTGGAGATTTATGGATTGCACCCAAAGAGGGCGGAACAGCTGAAAGGTTAACTACGCCTCCAGGAGATGAAATTCTTCCGCACTTTTCGCCTGATGGATCTAAAATTGCATTCAGCGGTGATTATAAAGGAAACATGGATGTTTATATAATCCCTTCAAAAGGTGGAATGCCTTTGAGAATTACGCATCATGGTTATCCTGATTTAGTAGTTGGCTGGTATCCCAACGGGAAAAGTTTGCTTTATGCTTCTTCTATGGAAAGCGGAAGACAGCGATACGACCAATTCTATAAGGTCGATGCAAATGGCGGCATGCCGGAAAAATTAATCATTCCTTACGGTGAATTTGCTTCAATTTCTCCCGACTCCAAAATGATTGCTTATACTCCCATGTCTCAGGCATATCGTACATGGAAAAGATATCGCGGCGGTTGGGCAGCCGATATTTGGGTTTATAATTTTGAAAAGGGAACTGCTGAGAACATTACTAATAATCCAGCTAATGATGAATTCCCAATGTGGCACGGGAAAACTATTTATTTTCTCTCAGACAGGGGCGCGGATGAAAGGGCAAATATTTGGGCTTATGATCTAGACACAAAACAAATAAGGCAAATAACCAACTTTACCGATTTCGATATTCACTTCCCTTCTCTAGGTCCTGATGACATTGTTTTCGAAGCAGGAGGAAAACTTTACCTTCTTGATTTATCGACTGAAAAATATAAGGAAGTAAGAATTAAAGTTGTTACGGATGACATTACTTTAATGTCAAAGACTGAAAATGCCGGAGGGATGATTAAAAATTTCTTTATATCGCCTGACGGTAACCGCGCTTTATTTGAAGCTCGCGGTGATATTTTTTCTGTTCCAGCAGAGCATGGGAATGTTGTGGATCTTACCAATACTTCAGGATTTGCCGAAAGATTTCCTGCTTGGTCTCCGGACGGTAAAAACATTGCCTATTGGAGCGACCGTTCCGGTGAGTATGAGTTGTATATGAAAAATATGGAAAATCCTTTAAGCGAAAAGAAACTTACATCTTACGGTCCCGGATTTAGATATAATCTTTATTGGTCGCCCGACAGTAAGAAAATTGCTTTTATCGATAAGGCAATGAATATTTTCATTTATAATATTGATAAAGATAAGACAACAAAAGTCGATAAAGAAAAATTTTATTACGAAAGCAATCTTGAAGGGTTTTCGGTTTCCTGGTCTTCCGACAGCCGATGGATGGCTTATGCAAAGGACGTGGATAATTTGCACAGCGAAATCTGCATTTATGATGCAGTAAACGAAAAGGTTCACGAAATAACTACGGGATATTTTAATGACAGCGCACCGGTTTTTGATCCCGACGGAAAATATCTTTACTTTTTATCCAATAATACCTTTTCACCTTTATATAGCGACATGGATAATACTTTCATTTATCCTAATTCTACAAGAATAGCCGCATTAACTCTCCGAAGTGATACACCATCTCCATTGTCGGTCAGAAATGATTCAACTTCAATAAGGATTAATGAGAAGAAAGATGGTGAAAAAGCAAAGGGAAAAGACTCAAAGAAGGAAGACGAAAAGGGAAAAGAAGATAAATCAAATGAAGTAAAAATTGATTTCGACGGAATGGATTTAAGGACTGTCATTCTTCCTCCTGAAGCCGGGAATTATACAAATCTTGAAGCAGTTTCCGGGAAAGTGTTATATCTTAAAACGCCTCGAACGGGATCTCTTGATAAAAAAAACACTGCGGCATATTACGATCTTGATAAAAGAGAAGAAAAAAATATTGCTGCCGGCATTGATAATTATATGATTTCCGCAAACGGTAAAAAAATTATGATCGCACAAAACGGATCTTATTTTATTACAGATATAGCGCCGGAAGTAAAACTTGACAAAAAAATGCCGACCGATCAAATGGAAATTACCATAAATCCACGTGAGGAGTGGCATCAAATATTTAATGACACATGGCGGATTGAAAGAGATTTCTTTTATGATCCACATATGCACGGAGTCAATTGGGAAGCAATGCGAAGTCAATACGGAAATCTCATCGACAATGCAATGACAAGATCGGATGTCAATTATATTCTCGGTGAACTAATCGGTGAGATTAGTTCATCTCATACTTATCGCGGCGGAGGAGATCTTCAAAAGCCGGTTATTATGCCAGTCGGTTATCTTGGAATTGATTGGGAACTTTCAAACGGTGCTTACAGGATAAAGAAAATAATCAAAGGTGCATCGTGGGATAATGAAACTAGATCTCCATTAGATCTTCCAGGAGTTAACGTACATGATGGTGACTATATTCTTGCAGTCAACGGAATCCCGATGAATATAAACAAAGACCCATGGGCTGCTTTTCAGGGTTTAGCTGGAAAAACTGTAGAGCTTACAATAAATGATAAACCGACAATTGAGGGAGCAAGAAAAATTATGGTTGAAACCATGACAGATGAAAGCCGTTTACGATTACTCAACTGGATTGAACATAATCGAGAGACAGTAGAGAAACAGACAGACGGGAAAATTGGTTACATTTATGTTCAGGATACAGGTATTGAAGGACAGAACGACCTAATAAGACAGTTCTCTGCGCAAATAGATAAGTTGGGATTAATTA
>JAJXTM010000002.1 GCA_021783875.1 Bacteroidota bacterium | reverse complement strand
TCGGTGCAAAAGTAGTTATGACCCCAAAAGAAATTTTAACTGGCTCCGATCGGATTGCATATGTAGCTAAGGATTTGCCCTCGGCTAAAATTATCGTGAATATTCAGGGAGATGAACCATTCATTGCTGGAGATATGATCGATCAGGCTGTTGAACCGCTTTTATTCGACAAATCTGTTAATGTCTCTACATTAGTTAAGAAAATTGAAACTGTTGAAGAACTAAAATCTCCTTCTATACCAAAAGTTGTTTTTGATTATCAAAATAATGCTCTATATTTTTCACGTTCACCAATTCCTTATGTGAGGGATGCTAAATCAAATTACGAACGAATATCAAATGCGGATATATATAAACATATCGGACTTTATGTATTTCGAAAAGACGCGTTGCTAAAATTTACTTCTTTAGAACCCACTGAACTAGAAAATATTGAAAAACTTGAGCAGCTAAGAATGCTTGAAAACGGCATGAAAATTAAAATTGTAGTAACTGAATATGAGAATCTTGCAATAGATACTCCTGAAGATTTAGAGCGTGCTCGTATTTATTATAATCGATATATTAGGAATAAAGAACAAATTTAGTAATGTTAATACCTAAAAAAATCCAACTGGCTAATATTCCCTCCCCAATTCAAGAAATTGTATTTGATGGCTATCCATTTTTAATAAAAAGGGACGATTTAACTGGTCTAGAGCTTTCGGGAAATAAAGTTAGAAAACTGGAGTATCTATTTTATCAAGCCAAAAAAGAAAGGGCTGATATAATATTTACAACTGGCGGTGATCAATCAAATCATGCACGTGCTACAGTAATAGCATCTGCAAAATGCAGTATGAAATCAAATCTTTTCCTCTGGGGAAGTGAATCATCAAAAATTGAGGGAAATTTGTTTATTGATAAATTTCTTGGTGCCCAAATATCATTCCTAAATAAAAATGATTTTCTAAATGTTAATCAAATAATGTTTGAGCAAAGTAGAAAATTGAAAATGGAAGGTAAAAAAGTTTACGTTATTCCGGAAGGCGGTTCTACAACACTTGGTATCTGGGGTTATATCTCTTTTATTCAGGAATTAGAAAATCAAATTAACATAAAGAATATTCAGGGAATTCTATCAGCTTCTGGTTCTGGAGGTACAGCAGCCGGGATGTTAGTTGGAGCAGCATTGCTGAATCTAAACCTTAAAATATTTTGTGTCAATGTCTTATATGATCAAGAAAAGATAAAAAAGAGAATTTTGGATCTCGCTGAAGGATGTATCTTGGATTATAAATTAAAATGTAAAATAAAAGAAGAAAATTTAGAAGTTATCGATGGATATTCAGAAGAGGGATATAAAAATGTTTCTGAAAATAAAGTTAAATTAATAAAGAATTTCGCCAGAGGTTCTGGTATTATATTAGACCCTGCATATACGGCTAAAGCCTTCGTAGCTTATTATGAAGAGTTTCTGAAAAAAAGAAAAGGGAAAAAAGTATTATTCCTTCATACTGGAGGGATTTTCGGGGCATTTGCAAAAAAAATGCAATATCTAAAAGCTTGAACTATGCAGCTTATGTTTGTTATTGAATAATGGCAAATTTCGGATAGGAATTCACTGAAATTAGACTTTTAAGGCTCAAGAAATTATATTTGACTTACAAAATAATAGTGTATAACATAAAATTTTTCTAGAATTTCATACAAAATCATCTAAATATAAGCTTTTATCTTAAAATATATGACAACTAAAGCAAAAATTTTAATCGCAGAAGACGAAAATATTATTGCAAAGGACATAAGTAGAACTCTGGAAAAATTGGGTTATTCTGTCTTAGGTACTGCCCGCTCGGGTCAAGATATAATTCAGAAAGCAGAGGCATTAAACCCTGATTTAATTCTCATGGATATAATTCTTGACGGAGAAATGGACGGAATCGAAGCTGCTACTAAAATAATGACAAGTTTGGAAATTCCGGTTATATATTTAACGGCTTTAGCAGATGATGAAACTCTTCATAAAGCAAAAATAACTGAACCTTTCGGATATATTATCAAACCATTTGATGAACGTACCCTGCATTCTTCAATAGAAATGGCATTATATAAGCATAAGGTCAATATTCAATTAAAAGAAAGGAATATTGAACTTGAAAGAGAGCGAAATCGTTCTAATGAATTATTGCACAATATTTTCCCTGATGAAATTGTGAAAGAATTAAAAGAGAAAGGCTCTATACAGCCAAGGGAATTCCCTATGGTTACTCTCTTATTTACCGATTTCCAGGGCTTTACATCAATTGCATCTGAAATGCCTCCTCAAGTTTTAGTTAATGAATTAAATGAAATGTTTAGAAATTTCGATGCGATTTTAGATGGTCATAAATTAGAAAAATTAAAAACAATGGGCGATTCATATATGGTTGCTGGCGGACTTCCTGAAGAAAATGATTTGCATGCTATAAGAATTGTCGGCGCTGCTCTTGATATGCAAAAATATTTGGATGGCAGAAATAGAAATTTAAATTATAAATGGGCAATGCGTGCTGGTGCTCATTCTGGTAATGTAGTAGCAGGTGTGGTGGGATTAAGAAAATTTACTTATGATGTTTGGGGGAATACTGTAAATATAGCAAATTTAATGGAACGCTATAGCTTACCCGGGAGATTAACAATTACAGAGACAACCTACAATTTGGTGAAACATAAGTTTAATTGTGAGTTTAAGGAAACTGTAAATGTTGTGGGTAACGGGGATTTGAATACTTACTTTGTTATCGGAGAAAAATAAAAATTCATACCGGTTATTTTAATTCCTAAAATTCTATTTATAAATCTATATCTAATTGTACTTCTAATCTGTTATCAAGATTTCCATCAATCTTAGCATCTCCACTACTTATTGCCTTATCTTTTGGCTTAATTGTTTCCGAGTACTTTAGTGAAATATTAAAAGATTTTAAAACCTCATAGCTAAATATAAAAAACCATCGCATACCTTCTCCAATAAAAATATTACCTGTTAGATACCCCGGTAAATCATTTTCATACTCATATATTGCCGAGTTTATTGAGTAACTTTTATATATGCAAATCCTGCTTTGAATATTTAAGTTACTCCTTGAAGAATAATATATAGCTTGAGAAAATAAAAATCCATCTTCTCTTAAATTCGTCATTTTTAAGTAATAATTATTATAATCAAATATATCCTTGATCTTTAGAGAATTAGTTATATTTATAGTTAAATCAATTTTTGAAGAGTATTTTAATCCGGTTATTACTCTGCGCAAATTTACTATTTCAGCTGATGTTTCTTTGATCTCTCTCTTTAACTTGAGTCTGAGATTGATATGCTTTGCTAAATGCGATGAAATATCAAATAGGAATTCATTACCGGAAGAAGATAATGGGACATTAGTGCTTAAGTGCGGGTAATAAAATTGGTCAAAATAAAAATTGATTACTCCAAAATCAGTTCTCCATCTTAAACCGGTATAATATCCAGTTTCGTTACTGCATGAATTTGATTTTTCCCCAAAACCTGCACCATGTAAATTAAAATAATTAAAAGGATAATTTCTAATTGAACTAACCAATGTTAGATGCTTTGAGGCATCGAATGTAACATAGCCGAAAAATGAAATATGATTAATATCAGATGCTGCTTCAGCATTTAGATTAAAGTCTTCAAAATCAAATTTTGTAAAAAATGAAAAATAATTAAAATCACTACCGGATTTATTTGTTGTTGTCTGTGCAATAGCATTAGAAAAATAAGAATGGTAAAATAAACATGCAGTATTTATATTCGCGGTCAAATCATAACCTAAACTCGCTCCGTACAATGTTTCAGAAGATTTATTTTTGGAAGCAATTTCATTAATTGTCCGGTGGTATCCGCTTACCGGATTTGAAACAATCTCATTGCTTTCTAAATCAATTACTGCATCCAATTTATTTATGGAAACAAATGATGAAAGATGAAAATTATTGATAGTTGAAGATAGAGTTATGCCTCTATAAAAATTATTTTCTGCCGAACTGTTTTTAGGAGTGGACAAAAAATACTTAGTTGCCGAAAGTAAAATAGCATTCGATCCTTTTGAATTTCCGTAACCTCCGGAAAATGTTAGTCCATTTCCAAAATGCAGCTGATAATCGCCTAATGTAATATTATCAAAGATTGAAAAATTTTTTATCTCTAAAAAGAAAGATAAAAAATCTATTAATGAAATTTCACCAGCATCTTTCTGAATTAAAATCCCTGATGAAATATTCTTCCCTAACTTCACTTTTAGCCGGCTATATGTTAATAAAGGTGAGCCTTTGTAAGAACCATCTTTAAAGCCCTGCCTTTGCTGTAAATCATAAATAAATCGACTTCGATAATTTACTTTAACATTTCTTCTTATTCCGGAATAGAAAAATTCAGATTTCTTATTCTCTGGGGTATCTTTGAGCTCTTCTCCAATCTTTAAGAAAGGAAGAATTTTAGTAATTAAGTCTATTGGTATCTCTTTAATAGAATATAATTCTTTTTTAGAAAAAAAATAACCATAGGTTTCTCTTTGCTTAATTATAGTTCGCGCAGTCTTCGAATCTATGTAAGGAATGGATTGTAGTTCTATGGCACTTGCATTATTAATATTTATAGGATTACTAAGAAGCAGTTCAATATAATTGATAGGACTACTACCATCTCTTTGATCCTGTGAGTCATCTAAAAAGTCATCTGCCGCATCTTCGAGAATAATAACAGAAGTATCTATTTGCGCATTTATGCTGAAACTTAAGCAAAAGAAACACAAAAATATTTTACTAAAAGAAGTAACTCTCATTTATCGTCATTTCCCTTTGATATTTCAGCTACAGAGTTTTAAATATTTGAATCTAAACAATAAATTAGATCGAATTGATGAGTGATCCCCAATTCCTGATGTGTATATATTGCATAATTAAAGCGAAAACCGGAGTAATTTATTCCAATGCCAGCTGAATATTTTGAGGGCTCATTGGCAAATCCAGTTCGTATTGAAAAATACTTAATTAAATTATATTCTAACCCTAATTTTATGGATGCATTTCGAATTAGATCTTTTTCCATAGCTAGATGCAATGAAAATTCTTTTGTTGCGTCAAAGCTAAATCCGGAATTAAATATTACAGG
The DNA here is from genome assembly GCA_021783875.1 of Bacteroidota bacterium. GTDB lineage: Bacteria > Bacteroidota > Ignavibacteria > Ignavibacteriales > Ignavibacteriaceae > FEN-1297. Next base: position 34,512 of record JAJXTM010000002.1, on the reverse strand, counting down.
GATCTGATTATCCGCATCGGATAGCGAAGCTCTGTTTATATTTTCAAAATGAAATCCCATTCTAAGTATCTCGTTTAAATTAATTATCCCCCCAATATTCAAGAAGTAAGTAGATGAATTGCCGTAGTTTTTGATTACAACTGTATACCAATTCAAAGTTATTCCAGCTTGAAATCCATTCTGAAAATTATATGAGTAAGCTAAGGAAAATTTATTTTCACGGTATAATTCATATCCATAAGTCATAACGCCAAATGCAATTGAGCCGAAAGAGAATGGCTGATTATATGCTCCAAACACATTCGCCATTTCAGATATTCCATAAGGAGAAGGTGAGTAATATACACCCATTTCTTGCCATTTTATCATTGATAGACCGGCTGGATTATCAAATATTGCAAATACATCTCCGGATGTAGCCACATCTGAATTAGAAAGTGAAACTTGTTTTGCTCCCGGATTTATTTGTGCAAAATTAGTTATGTTCGTTAATATTATTATTAAAAAAAATTGTTTGGCATGCAAAATTTTATTCCCCAATAAATTTGTTGATCTATATTACTTAAATTCATATATTAAATCAACATTTATTTTGCACCAAGGGATAATAATGAGAAAAATATTATTTTTTATAATTTTTATATCTGCAATAGCATCCTCACAAGAACTGAATTGCAATGTTTCTATTAACATGGATAATTTAACAAATACTAGTCGAGATTTGCTTTCTGACTTTAAAAGAGCTGTTTCCGACTATATGAATAAAACAAAATTTTCATCGGATGAGTGGCAGGGTGATAAAATATCATGTTCATTAAATATACTTTTCTTATCAGCTAGTGCAAATTTTAGTTATACTGCTCAAGTCGTTGTTTCAAGTCAAAGACCTGTGTATAGGTCAGAAAAAAATACACTAATGCTTAGTATTAATGATCCTACTTGGTCCTTTACCTATCAGAAAGGACAACCACTTTATTCTAATAAAAATAATTTTGACCCAATTACTGGATTTTTGGATTATTATGCAAATGTAATTATCGGGTTTGAAATGGAATCCGATGTTGAATTTGGGGGTACACCTTTTTTTAACAAAGCATTAAATATAGTTAATATGGCTACGGTAAGTACCTATTCCAAAGGATGGGGATTAGGTGGGAGCGGTTATAACAGAGAATCTTTGGTAGAGGATATGTTAAGTGATAAATTAAGACCTTTCCGACAAGCTTTCTATCAATATTATTATGGGATTGATATTTTTGCTATCAATAAAAAAATTGGACAAGAAAAGATTGTTTATCTAATTAATACAATATATTCTTTAAGAGATAAAGTCGATTTTCTCAGTATCCCTATAAAGACTTTCTTTGATGCACGCAGCGGCGAGATTACACAATACTTATCTGATTATCCCGATAAAAATATTTTTAACATATTGAAAAAGATTGATCCCTCGAATACTGCTAAATATAATGCAGCTTTGGGTCTATCAGAATAAATTAATCGAAATTACTTTATCGCCTTGATCAATATGCTGCACATTGTATATTCCTGAAACCACCTTTGCGAAAATTGTATACCTCCCGTCTAAATGAGGAAAGTATCCTGTTGTGACAAACCATTGAGAACCTTCAGTATCTTTTCCGGCGCTAGCCATGCCTACTTTGCCCGTATTGAAAGTTAATGCTGATAGCTCAGAGTTTATCTCATATCCCGGTCCACCCCATCCAGTTTCTTCTGGGTCTCCGCCTTGTATTACAAAACCTGGGACAACCCTATGAAATCTATTATTTAATATTATCTTTTTCAAAGTAAGGTAACAAAAATTGCCAACAGTTAAGGGCGCAAATTGAGGTAAAAACTTTATTATAAAAGATCCTTTAGTGGTCATAATTTTTGCTTTTTTATACTGAAAAGCTAATCTCCAAAGTTTGCGGAAATTATTTATGTTTTTTCTTAATGCCCTTGTCGATCTCCCTAATTTATTAAATGCAAATTTTTTAATTGAATAATCAAGAGATAAAGATAAACTTCGTAATATTTTTATTCCAAAAGAAGAATCAATTTTTGAAGCAAGATTATAAAGTGACATCAAACTTTCTAAATAGTCAGATTTATTCTTTAATTTAAGACATTGCTGATTTATTGTCTTAATAATTAAGGTTTTGTTTGAGACAATAAAATTCGAAGCCAAACCATCAGCTGCGGATGAAACCAAAGCGGGAGAGTTTGATGAAAGCGATTTAAAGAATATAGCTTTGATTCGACTATTCCTAGAAAAATTATATTGAAACTTTAGAAGTGAGTTCAGGGAAGTTATTTTTAATTTTTCAGATGTCGCAAGATACATTTTTGATAAAAAATTTAGTGCAATTTCCGAAGAGTCAAAATTTGCACATCCCTCTATCAAATAATTAACCCGTATCTTATTTTTAAAGTTGCTGATCATTTTTGAAAATGATTGCGGGAATAATTTTAGATAACTTAGGAATAATTCACCCCTAGAATTGCCTGACAGATTATTGTTAAATATATTTTGAAGAATTAATCTTCTCAGAAATTCCTTTAATCCGGGTTCTAGTTTAATGTTTCTTACTGAAATTGAAACCTGACGGGAAACGGTGGTGTTTTTATCATCAATTAAATGAAAATATTTGGATAATTGATTCTTATCTTTGAAGTCATAATAACAAAGCGTCTGGGCTGCTGTTACTTTTATGTTATAAAAAGGCGAAGAAATTATCTTGAGGAGAAGATCAAAATTAGAAGGGAAGTATTTAATTTCCCCTAAATAAGAAAGTAAATAGCAGACTGATGAGACCTTATATTTGTTTGTATCTAAACTTTCATTAAAATTAAAATTTTCAACTATATATGTAATAATTTTTTCTTTCCCATAACCATTTCCACCGGTTCTATACAATGCGAAGGCAGCTTCAAAAAACTCTTTTGAATCTATATTTGAAGTGGATAATTCATGTTCAATAATTTTATTATTTAAATCGCTCTCAAAAATATCTCTTCTAAAAAAATCGAAAATTGCTATAGAAATACCGTTAAACTTATTTCCGCTTGACTTAAGGTATTCAGTTGCAATATTTTGATAATTACCGTTATTCCCAGTTTGACCAATAGCGCATAAAATATCGTGTGAAATTTCTGCATTACCTGAAAATATTTGAAGTTTGTTCATAAGATAAGAAGATGATTGATAACAGTAGCCTAATTCCCCTAAAGTAAAGCATATCCCTTTATGAAATATATTAAAGTCTAATTGAGCAATTTGGGGTACCCAACTTGTATCCTCACTTTGAGATATTGACAGAAGTGCTGCTTTGACCTTAATTTTATTGTTTGACTTTAAGTAATTGTTAATTATTTGGCGATTAAATTCCTTAGAAAAAGTTGTTCTGACTAATTGTTCGTCATTTTTTGAATACTGCGGAAAAATTTGGTTTGAATAAAAAAATAAAAGGAAAAGGGCGGGGATAATTTTCATACAAATATAGTGGTTTATAAAGCAAAAAAAATAAGCCTCAAAAGAGGCTTATCTCAAAAGTGTTAAATTTTCTTATCATATATTCTATATTTTTTATATAAATTTCCGTTCATTGCATGAGCGCCTCGATTCATCATATCATTATCTTCTAAAATCCAGCTTGCTTCTCCAAGGTCAATTCCAATATTGTGAGCGCGGTTTACAATTTCCCAATAAAAAACAGCATCAAGACCTTTTTTCTGGTATTCGGAAATTAACCCTAAAGTAATTATTCTGCTCCATTTAATCTTTTTCTTTTGCGTAAATAGTTTTATAATGCCAAATGGGAAAAGATTACCATTTAATTGTTTAAAAATATAATTGTAATCTGGCAGCACTAAGGCAAATCCAACTAATTTATTGTCAATTTCACCAAACAAAACAAGTGAAGGCTCTACTAGCGGTTTAAGGTCCTTCGCCATAGCATCCAATTCATCATCAGTCATTGGTACGAATCCCCAGTTCGGCGCCCAGGCTTTATTATATACATATTTCACCTTTTCAACTTCATTCTTAAAATCCTTCATATTTAATTGAGATATTTTAATGCCTGACCTTTTTTGTGCAATTTCAGCTACTCGCCTAATCTTATCCGAACCAACAACTTTATGATTTTCAAGCTTGTAAGCATATAAATCTTTAGTTTTGACTAATCCGTAATTATCGCAAAGACTCAAATAGTATTTAGGATTATAAGTCATCAATAATCTTGGAGGGTCGTCAAAACCTTCTAAAAGCATACCCACTTCATCATTAGTTGATGGGTTAACTGGACCACGCATAGTATCCATGCCTTTTCCCTTGAGCCAGTCTTTTGCTGTATCAAATAATCTATTGGCTATTTCTTGGTCATTTATGCATTCAAAAAATCCAAAAAATCCTATTTTGTCATTATGATATTTATTATGAAGATCATTCTTTATTGCAGCTATTCTTCCGACTAATTCACCATCACGTTCAGCAAGAAAATACTCAGCTTCCGAATGTTTGAAAAAGGGGTTTTTTTCTTTACTTAATATCTTTTTTCTGTCCATAATTAGAGGTGGTACCCAATTAGGATCATCCTGATAAATCTTCCATTGAAACTTTATAAACCGCATTAAATCTTTGGGAGTTTTTACTATAGAAATTTTTATTGAACTCATTTTACGCAACCTTTATAATTTTAATAAAATAAAAAAAAGCATACCTAAAAAGTATAGGTATGCCCTTAAATTTAGTAGATACGTATTGTCAAATTAGCCCCAAATTTTTTCCAGTTTCAGTAAAAATATGTAAAATTTCATCCAAATGAGAATCTTCATGAGTTGCCATATAACTTGTTCTCATCATCTGTCTGCCTGGCGGAACACCCGGAGAAATAAAAACATTTACAAATACTCCAGCATCATATAACATTTTCCACATTTTAAATGCCAACTCATCATTACCAACAATTACGGGGACAATTGCAGTTCTGCCATCGAGAACAGTAAATCCAACGGATTTTAATCCATGTCTCATTTTTTCCGCATTGCGAATTAATCTAGTAACTCTATCTGGTTCCTCTTGCAAAATTTCGAGTGCAGCTATTGCAGAGGCAACTGAAGCAGGCGTAGGTGAAGCGCTAAAAATCAATGCGGGCGAATGGTGTTTTATATAGTTTATGACTTTTGATTCTCCGGCTACAAAACCTCCTAAGGAAGCAAAAGTTTTACTAAAAGTACCCATGGTCATATCAATTTCGTTTTCGAGATTAAATTCACTTGCTGTACCTCTGCCTCCCTTACCGATTACTCCTACAGAATGTGCGTCATCAATTAAAATTCTTGCATTATATTTTTTTGCAATATTATTCAGATTTATCAAATCAACTATTTCTCCGCCAGTACTAAAGACACCATCGCTAACAATTAACTTAGCAGCATCTTCTGGAAGTTTTGCAATGACTCTTTCAAGGTCATCCATATCATTATGCTTATAACGTACAAACTCAGCTGTTGCACCTTTAGCCATTAAGTTTCCGGCGATTATACATGCGTGATTATCTTTATCAGAAATAACATAATCACCACGCTGCACTAGTGTAGGAATTATGCCTTGAGCTGTTTGATAACCTGTGCTAAAAAGAAGAACAGCTTCTTTATTAAAATACTTTGCTAACTTATCCTCTAATTCAATATGAAGATCTAGAGTTCCTGTTAAATATCTTGAACCGGAGCAGCCTGTTCCGTACTTCTCAATTGCTTTAATGGCAGCTTCTTTTACTCTTGGATGGGCAGTTAGTCCTAAATAATTATTTGAACCTGCCATAATAATTCTTTTTCCTTCAATCTTGACTACAGGACCTTCATTCTCTTCAATAGGTCTAAAATAGGGATATAAACCAAGAGCTTTTATTTCATCAGCTCTTGTAAATTCATAGCATTTTTTGAATAAATCCAACATTCCTCCGGGGATATCTTTAGAAAATGGAATAACTTATTTATAAAATATAATACAAAATACTATTGTTAAAATGAATCCTGCTCCTTTTGAAACCGAATATTACTTAAAATATTAAAATACCCCATAGTTCGGAAAGTTAATTTTACAGGTTTTTAACAAAAATATTTATTAGGCAACTTTTGACTAAGTAATCAAAAATTTTCTTAAATTTAGTAGTAAAATGTAAAATTAAATACCCTTAAAATCAAATAAATAGAAATTATGGAAATTAAAAATACAGCATTAGTTACAGGTGGTTCTGGATTTGTAGGAAGTCATTTGGTTGATTTCCTTTTGGAAAAAGGTTTTAATGTCCGATGTATAGTCAGAAAAACAAGCAGCCTCAAATGGCTAGAAAACAAACCCATAGAGCTATTTGATTGCGGTCTGACAGACCTTGCAGGAATACGTAAAGCTTTTGATGGAGTAAATTATATTTTTCATGTCGCAGGAGTTGTAAAATCTAAAACTTCAGAAGGTTATTTTGAAGGAAACGTAAACACTACCAAAAACCTTTTAGAAGTTGCTCTTGAATTTAAAGATAAGATAAAGAAGTTTATTATTGTCAGCAGCCAGACAGTAAGCGGACCTTCACATAATGGGATTCCGGTTTCAGAGGAAGATGAATGTTCTCCGATTACGACTTATGGGCGAAGCAAGTTAGCACAAGAAAGTTTGGCAAAAAAATACATGAAGGATATTCCGATTACTATTTGCAGAGCTCCTGCTATATATGGGGAAAGAGATACTGAGATATTGATTTTCTTCAAAACTTTTAATAGCGGACTGATGACGACAATCGGTTTTAATAAAAAACTAATTAGTCTTATACATGTCAGAGACTTGGTAGAAGGATTATTCCTTGCAGCAATTTCAATAAAATCTACGGGACAGATTTATTTTATAAGTTCAGAAAAATTTTACTCATGGGAGGAAATCGGTGAAGCAACATCAATTGTACTAAATAAAAAACCCTTTAAAATAAAAGTTCCTCATTCTGCAGTCTATTTAATTGCTGCAATTGCTCAATTTTTTTCGATGTTCAGCAATAAGCCGGCTACTCTTAACATTGAGAAGGCAAAAGATATTACAAGGCAATTTTGGATTTGCAGCACTGAGAAAGCTGTTAAAGATTTAGGCTATCATCAAAAAATCTCAGAGGTTGAGGGAATTAAAAGAACATGCGAATGGTATAAAGAAATGGGATGGATATAATATTTTCAAAAAGAAATTTTTAATCAATTATTTTTAGCACCTTCAGCAACCCATGTCTTGACCCCTTGAATTTGATTTTGTGTTAGCACTGGATAACCTACCGGGGGCATGGGATTTGCTCCTGACAAACCTTCGACCGATTGGACAAGTGTGCTTGTATTTGCATTACCTTTTGAAACATATAGTGGATTAGTTGCTCCAGCCCAAGTTGTTAAGCTGTAGCCTCCTGCCGAAGTTGCATCATCATGACATCCGGAATTAGCACATTTTAGGTTAAATACCGGCTGAATGTATTTGGAATATGAAACATTCGAACTAGGTATTACAACACTATCCAGTTGATTGCCGGTTATTGTGTCCTTGCATCCTGTGAATATCACGAGTGTTATTAAAAGATATAAAGAAATAAATAATAAAAATTTCATAAAAAATTAAAAATTATATTTTAAAAATATGGTTAAGTATAAAATTTAACAATGCAAATAAAAATAGTATAAGTTGACTAACTTAATTTTCTTATCTATTTTTAAATAATAAAGATAATAAAATATTTTTATTCGGGGCTATAGCTCAGCTGGGAGAGCGCTTGAATGGCATTCAAGAGGTCAGCGGTTCGATCCCGCTTAGCTCCACTTCAATGATTCGTCAAAACCTCACATTTGTTTTTTAGAGGATTTTTTTTGAAACTATATACATGATTTGCCTATCTTTGCTATATAAATATTAAAAAATCATATTGAAAGGTAAAAGATTGAAAGTAATTTTTGGATTATTATTAGTAATTATTGCCTCATTTTTATCATTTGCTCAAGATTCTAATGCGGTTAAAGATACAATGGCTGCCAAGGATACTATTACAACAGCTTCTGGATTAAAATATATAATCTTATCGAGCGGTAAAGGTGAACAGGCAGTTTCCGGAAAAGATGTTGAAGTTGATTATACTGGTTATCTGCCTGATGGAAATATTTTTGACTCTTCTGTTAAAAGAGGGGTTCCCTTTGATTTTGTCCTTGGTGAGGGAAAAGTTATCCGAGGTTGGGAAGAGGGTATTGCGTTAATGCATGTTGGTGACAATTTCAGATTCATAATTCCTCCTCAGCTTGCTTATGGAGAAAGAGGAGCTGGAAATGTAATTCCTCCTAATGCGACTCTTATTTTTGATGTGCATCTTATTAGTGTTTCAGACCCAGAACCCTCAATTGCCGATACTTTGCTTGAGACTATATTTGATAAAGGAATTGACTCAGCAATTAGTCAATACCATTACCTATATCAGAACAAAAGAAATCAATTTAATTTTAAAGAAGGTGAATTAAATAATCTTGGATTGAGACTTCTTTCTGCAAAAATGATTAAACAAGCTACTGAAATTTTTAAAATAAATCTTAGTACTTACCCTAATTCTTCAAATGCTTATAATAGTCTTGCAGAATCATATTATCTAACCGGTGATAAGGCATTAGCTTTGCAGAATTTTGAAAAAGCATTCCAATTGAATCCTAATAATGCTTATGCTAAGTCAATGTGTGATAGATTAAAAGCAAGTAATTAATTTATTTATTCAGCTGATCTTTAAGATTACTAAGCTTTCATTAGTATATTTTAAAGATCAGTTATGAAATTCTTTAGCTAAGAATTTCCCCGTCAAACTTTTTTTATTCTTTATAATTTGTTCGGGAGTACCTTCAGCAATAATATTACCACCTTCATCACCTCCACCCGGTCCTAAATCTATAATCCAGTCAGCGGTTTTTATAACATCCAGGTTATGTTCTACAACAACAACAGTATTTCCCTTTTCGACTAATTTATTTAAAACATTCAATAGTATTTTAACGTCTTCAAAATGAAGACCTGTAGTCGGTTCGTCTAAAATATATAAAGTTTTACCAGTGCTAACTTTGCTAAGTTCGGTTGCAAGTTTTACCCTTTGAGCTTCTCCCCCCGATAAAGTTGTTGCTTGCTGACCTAATTTTATATATCCCAATCCAACATCAACAATTGCCTTTATCTTGCGGTTAATTCTAGGTAAATCTTCAAAAAAATTAAGCGATTCGCTTACACGCATACCAAGAACATCTGCAATTGATTTTGTTTTATATAGAACTTCTAGTGTCTCTCTATTATATCTTTTCCCGTGGCATGACTCGCATTCAACATATACATCAGGAAGGAAATTCATCTCAATTTTTTTTAAACCGTCACCGCCGCACTCTTCGCATCTGCCTCCTTCAACATTAAAACTAAATCTACCTGTAGTATAACCGCGCATTTTTGATTCAGGAAGCTGAGAAAACAAATCTCTGATATATGTGAAAAGTCCTGTATATGTTGCAGGGTTTGAACGAGGCGTTCTACCGATAGGTGATTGATCAATCTCAATTATTTTATCAATATTCTTAAGACCATTTATAGATTCATAATAAAGAGGAACTACTTTCGAATTATAAATTTTATTCATCAAAATTTTAACTAGTGTTTCATTTACTAATGTTGACTTGCCTGATCCGCTTACTCCGGTAATTAGTGTTAATGTTCCTAAAGGAATTTTTAAATTAACATTTTTTAAGTTATTACCTTTTGCTCCGATAAGTTCTAAAAATAAACCATTTCCTTTCCTACGTGAATCAGGTATTTTTATTGAAATATTGTTTGTAAGATATGAGAGAGTCAAAGAGTCAGTCTTATTACTCGAAGAAATGAGATCTCTGGTTAATCCTGCTAAACATATTTCACCCCCATGTTCTCCTGCTCCAGGTCCTAAATCAAGCATATAATCCGAACTTTCAATAGTTTCGCGGTCATGTTCTACAACGATTACTGTGTTACCTATGTCTCGTAGATTTTTTAGAGAATTTATTAGCTTGATGTTATCGCTTTGATGCAATCCAATACTTGGTTCGTCTAGTACATAAAGTACGCCTGCAAGCTGTGTCCCTATTTGAGTGGCTAAACGTATTCTTTGAGATTCACCTCCAGATAAAGTTCTTGCCGAGCGATTTAGAGTTAAATAATCCAAACCGACGTTTAAAAGGAAATTAAGACGCTCAACAATTTCTTTTAGGATTGGATTTGCAATAATAGAGTCTCGACCGGAAAGTTTTATATCCTCAAAAAATACTTTTGCGCTTTTTATTGACAATAAAGATATTTCACTAATATTTTTCCCTTGAAATTTTACTGCTAAAGATTCTTTTTTTAACCTGCCTCCATTGCAAGTTTGGCAGGTAACCGTATTCATGTAAGATTCTACCCATTCTCTTATATTATTTGAGCTCGTTGTTGAATAATAATTTTTTAAATAATTAAATAGACCTGCGAATCTATGAAAATAATTCACTGGTTTGGTATTGCCATAAGAATAGGAAAATGAAATCTTTTCTGAACTTCCATTTAGAAGCACATCTTGTTGCCTTTTATTTAAGTCCTTTAATTTAGTATCGAAGTCGAACCCATATATACTGCTGATTGTCTCTAATTGATTGAAAAACCAAATTTGACGAGGTTTGCCAAGTGCAGCTATTCCTTCTTCGTTAATAGATTTATTCCAATCCGGAATAATTAAATTAATGTCAAGCTCCTTTTTTTCTCCTAATCCCTCACAATCAGGGCAAGAACCATAAGGAGAGTTAAATGAAAAGGAATTTGGAGCAAGTTCCCGATAACTTATGCCGCAGTTTAAACATGCTAAATTCCTACTATAAACATGATCTTCAGTGCCATCATTTATTATTATCATGCCATTCCCATAATTTAACCCAACATCAAGTGAATCATTTAATCTATTATATGTATCAGAATTTACTATTAAACGATCTATTACAATCTCAATATTGTGAATTTTGTACCTATCTACCTGAAACCCTTTTGCCAATTCTGACACAATATTATCAACTCTAACTCTTAAAAACCCATCTGAAATAAGTTCCTCGAATAATTCACGGTAATGTCCTTTTCTTCCACGGACAATTGGAGCTAGTATCGAAATCTTTTTACCTTTTAGGGCTGCTAAAATTGTTTCTATGATTTGATTGGTAGATTGTTTTGTAACTGGCTGTCCGCAATTATAGCAGTGGGGTGTCCCTAAACGTGCATATAGCAATCGAAGATAATCATATATCTCAGTTACAGTCCCAACTGTTGAACGCGGATTTCCGGAGGTCGACTTTTGCTCAATAGAAATGGCAGGACTTAGCCCTTCAATCAGATCTACATCTGGTTTTTCGAGCATATCAAGAAATTGTCGCGCATATGCAGAAAGTGATTCAATATAGCGTCTTTGACCTTCTGCATATATTGTATCAAATGCTAATGAAGATTTACCCGATCCTGAAAGTCCTGTTATAACCGTAAATGTATCCCTAGGGATTTCAACATCTATGTTCTTTAAGTTATGCTCCCTTGCACCTTTGATAATAATTGTTTCTTTTTCCAATTGACACTTTAAAATTATTTATTTAATCAGTTATTTTAGTTATACAAAATTTCAAAATCAATTAAATATCGTTTTTATTAATTACTACTGCTGTCAAAAATGAATAAGATCACTGAAATTAAAACAATCGTTAATGAAGGAGAGTCCATTCTTAAAGAAAAAGGTTCTTCTTTTTACGCTTTTGCATTTTCTGTTATATCCTTAAAAGACGGAACTGAAATTATGTCTGGTATTAGAAAAAAATACTATGATGCATCGCATTTCTGTTATGCATTAAAATTAATTGATGAAAGTGCCAAATATGATGATGATGGTGAGCCCAACGGAACTGCAGGAATCAGGATTTTGAGAGCCATTGAACATTTTGAACTCTATAATATTTTAGTAGTTGTAATCCGATATTTTGGTGGTACAAAACTTGGTATCGGTCATCTCGGTAAGGCTTATTACATGGCTTCTATTAATGCAATAAAATCAACTGAAATTATTATTAAGAATATATACAAGAATGTTTTTGTTTCTCTTAGTTATACTGATGTTAACATAATTAAAAATATTTTATTAAAATATTATGTCAAATTTGGGAAATCAAAATTTGAAACAAATGCCGAGATCAATTTTTTCTGTAAAGTTGACCTTTTAGATGAGTTATTAAACAAAGTAAAAGATGCAACAAAAGGTAATTGCACTATTATAATCGAACCAAAGGAATTATTATTATAAGAGGTACTAGCTTGATTTACTAGCGTACTTTTGCGAATTTTGGTAGTGAGAAATCAAAAGGATAAAAATTGAAAAGTAATATGACTTCTAATGCAAATAAATTAGCAGATCTGACATTCAGTTTACTTGGAAGTTGCCAGGAGAAAGAAAATCGTTTAGCTGGAAATTATTCATTAACCCATGTTGAGTTTAGATGCCTAAGGTTGTTTGGGGAAAATGAGCCTCTAAATAACAAAACTATTGCAAAAAAAATGAATTTAAGTGAAAGCAGATTGACTAGGATTATTGATGGTTTAGTAAAAAAGGACTATATAATTAGAAATGTAGATTATTCTGACCGTAGAAACATGAAGTTAGCATTATCTGAAAGAGGAAAGGAATTGGTTCGGCAATTAAATAAATCATATCTTGATATCCATAAAGAGATTTTATCCGACATTGATGAATCGCAACATGAATCTTTAATTGATGCAATGTCAAACATGTTAACAGCTCTGGAAAAATGGACATCCAGAACTTGATGAATCAGTTAGAATTTCTTTTCCGATCATTTACATAAAGCTTTGCAAAAGCAAGGTCAGATATCAATTCTGTCAACTTCAAGAAATTTTGCTGATTTGCAATAAAAAAATTCTCATTTAGATATTCTCTAAACTCTTCATTACTATCTTTGACCAGAAATTGTATCTGATCAATTATCTTCTTAATTCCTGCCGATAATTCTTTTTTTATATTTTCGATATCTGATTTAGCATTATCAGATGAATCTCTTTGGATGAATATAAATAATCCATGGACAAACTTTGCTGAGAAAAGCAAATTATCAAATTCTTTTTCTTTACTGTATTGAATTGAAGTTTCGTAAATTCTTAATAATTCAATTTTTCTCTTTAATTTTGAGTTGATAAATAATTCAACGTTATTAACAAATTCGGGGGGTGTTAAGGATTCATGTATACTCATTTACGAGTCTCAAACTTTAATTCCGATTCCAATTCCGTCGCCTATAGGTAGAATTATAGATTGTAAGTTTTTTTGACTAAGAAACATCTTATTGAATTCCTTTATTACTTTAGTAGATGACCGGAAATCTTTCGGCACTCTGGTAGAAGCAACATAGCCCTTCCAAAGTAAATTATCAATAAATATTATTCCTTCGGATTTCAATAAAATCATACAATAATCAAACAATCGCTTATAATCGTTTTTGTCAGCGTCAAGGAAAATAAAATCATATTTTTTCCCCATGTTTGGTAAAATATCGAAAGCATTTCCTTCATATAATATTATCTTTTCCTTTAGAGAAGCTTTTTCAATATTTTCCTTTGCTAATGTTATATTATCAATACTTTTTTCAATAGTGTGAACTACTCCTTTTTTACCTAGACTTTGTGCCATTCTGATTGAAGAATAAGCAATAGCTGTGCCTAATTCTAGAATACGTCTGGGTTTATAAATAGATATCAACATTGTTAAAAATTTTGCCGAATCTTTAGATAGTATTGGAATGTTATTTTCGGCGGCAAAATTTTCCATCTCAATAAGTAAAGGTTCCGTTCCGGTATTGAAACTTGCAAGGTATTTAATTAGTGAAGGATATAATATCTTTTCCATTTAATTTCCAAGAAAAATTATTTTAAAAGTACTAGTTTATTGAAATAACTTTTGGATCCCAAAGTCAAAACATAAAAATATACTCCACTTGAACAATATTTCCCGCTTGCTGATTTTCCGTCCCAAGGTACAGTTGTATTCCCTTGAAGGGAATTCCCGTTAAATAAAATTTTCACAATTTGTCCAAGGCTATTATAAATAGTCAGCCGAGCCAGCTTTACGGAATTTGAATAAAAAGGAATTTTTACCGTATTCCCAGAGCTAGAAATGGGATAAAAGGGATTTGGGAAGCTATTTCCTAAAATAGTTTGAGAAGAACTATTAGTAATAATGTTATTAATAATATTAACCATTCCATTACCTAAACTAAATGAAAATTCGCCGGTTGTAGGTTCACGAAATAAATTGTTAAGGCTATCTATATATGAAAAGTAAAATTGTATACTATCCCCTGAAGAAATTTGAGGAAATTTGTAGGAATATTTTAATGAATCATCATAATTAAGATTTACAGAATTAAAAGTTGAGAAGTTCAATGCATAATGCAAAATGGCTGAATTGGTTTTTACACCTTGGTTTGAAAAAAATATTTTATTTAAAATAAATCGATTAGAGGCAGAATCCAAATAAAAATTAGGATACGCTATTGATTTCTCAGCTGAGATCAGACCATAACCTATATCATTATTTGGGTTGCTGGCATTTCCCGCATTTTCTCTTAGAATGTCTCTAACTTGAATATTCGTCAGGTTAGGATAAGCAGACAGCAAAAGCGCTGCCACACCGGCAGCAATCGGTGTCGCAAAAGATGTTCCGCTGCCTATTCCATAGGATGAAAATCCGCTCGAGACGTCGGCACCATAATTATATTCTCCCATTGCAACTATATCCGGTTTTATTCGCCCATCATAAGTAGGACCTCGTGAGCTAAAGGAAGCCAAGCTATTGTTTGAATCAACAGCGCCTATAGTAAGAATGTGAGTTCCGTCTCCGGGGGTTTCAATGTAATACCATGAATTATCCCCGTCATTTCCTGCGGCGGAAACTGTTATTACACCTCTTTGGAAAGCAAGTTCAACTGCTTTTGCGCAGATTGTAGTTTTGCCATCCATATCCTTGTAAGAATAAGAATAAGTAGTGTCATCAAAAATACTATATCCAAGAGAACTTGTTGTTATATCAACTCCTAATCCTTCCATCCATTCTAGTGCGGCAGCATAATTATCTTCTTCAATGTGACTTTCGCTTCGGTCATCTTCAGTTTTCGCCAAGATAAATTTAGCATTGTATGCTGCACCTATTATTTTACCTGGTTTATAACCTCCGATTAATGAAAAGACATAAGTGCCATGATCGCCTGAAGATGGGATATCTCCGGGTTGCGGCTCAGTCGAAGTTACATGAAATACATAATTATACTCATCTAGAACATTCTGATTTACAAGTGATTCATGCTCTCTCCATTTAAAACCATCATCAAGTATACCGATAATTACACCTTTACCAGTAATTCCTTTTGCATGTACTTGTGGAATATCAGATAAATTAAATTCTTGAAAAGATTGTCCGTAAAGTGTATCTGCAGAAATTTCTTTGTTTTGCTCCGGATATATCTTTTCGAGTGAATTTGGGTTTGCTAGGTCTAATTCTTTTACCTTCTCAATTTTTTGCACAAATGGTAATGATGAAATTTTACTTAACTCTGATGCTGTTAAATAAGCTGATACTGCATTAAACCAATTCAGTTTATTTTGAATTTTAATTCCCTGATTCTCAATTGCGGTTATATAATCTTCTTTTATTGGGACATCTTCATAAGTAATAATATTTTCTCCCATGACTTTTTCCCGTCTTTGAATGCACCTTGATGAAAGTGAATTTAAAACAGCTTGATAAGTCGCAGAGCTTTTAGCAAGGGTTTTGCTAAATGGTATACCCTTATCTTTAAAATAAATAAAATATTTTGTCTGAGGGAATAAAACTGCCGTAATTAAAAAAAAATAAAAAAGTATTTTGGTTTTCATTAATCCTTAACTAAAAAATTTGAGTGTCATAATATTAACTAAATAGAAATATATATTTTAATTTCAAAAGTAAAAAAACAAATTTATATACACCTAATATATAGTATTAAGAATTCGATTTAAGCGTATAAAATCTAACGGATGTTTAAGAAAACTTGAATTATTTTGTGACCAATAGATAAATGCTGCCTTTCCTATAATAAAATTATCTGGGACAAATCCCCAATATCGGCTGTCTATACTATATTCGCGATTATCGCCTAAAACAAAATAGTAATTTCTTTTGAATGTGTAACTTCTCATGGGAATTCCATTAATGGAGATAAAAGTTCCTTCGTCACTTACAGCATTAGTATTGAATTCTCTATCAATTACAATTTTCCATTCGGAAATATTCTTATAAGAAATATTAACCTTAAGACCTTTAAATGGGACAATAATTGGTCCATAATTGTCTCTGTTCCATTTTTCCCCTTCAGGGAATATTCGATTATCAGGCAATTCTGATTGAGCTGTAGCTTTACTAATAAGTGCTTTTTTTGGCTGCTTTATAATTCTATTATTTATATATACATCCCCTTTTATAATCTGAACTGTGTCTCCTGGTAGACCGATAATCCTTTTGACAAAATAGATATTCTCTAAAGAAGATAATTCCCATTGATAACCCGGGAATTTAAAAACAATTACGTCATTTCTTTTCGGTTTTGCGATATTAAATAATCTAAATCTAGGGATAGCAATATTTGTTAAAGGAATAGTTGCGGGGGTTGAAATATTGTATGCAGCTTTGTTAACGATAATATAGTCTCCGATTAATAAAGTGTTTTCCATTGAGGAGGATGGAATTAGACTTGCTTCAATAAATAATGATTTGATTATAATTATTATAATAAAAGCAATTAAAATGGAAATAATAAATTTTGTTGCCCTATAGTTATTATTTTTTAAATCCTTGATTATTGCATTTCTTTCTTTTTCAAATATATCCAAAAGAGTTACTTATATTATTCGTCAATTTGTAAAACGGCTAAAAATGCTTCCTGAGGAATCTCAACGTTGCCAACCTGCTTCATCCTTTTTTTCCCCTCTTTTTGTTTTTCGAGAAGTTTCCTTTTTCTTGAAATATCACCGCCATAGCATTTGGCAAGAACATTTTTCCTTAATGCCTTTACAACAGATTTAGAAATAACTTTTGAACCGATTGCTGCTTGAATATCGATCTCAAACATTTGCCGCGGAATTAGGTCTTTTAATTTGGAACAGACTTTTCTGCCCCAATCATAAGATTTACTTTTATGTACAATCATAGAAAGAGCATCAACTGGCTCGCCATTTAGTAGGATATCTAGTTTGACTAATTCCGATTCACGGTAATCAATATATTCATAATCAAAAGAAGCATAGCCGCGGGTTGTAGATTTTAATTTGTCATAAAAATCAAAAATAATTTCAGCTAGAGGGAATTCATATTGAAGATCTGCTCGGGTTGGATCAATATAATTAGTATTCTTATACGTGCCACGCTTTTCTGTAGCTAGTTTCATAATATTCCCAACATATTCACTTGGGCAAACTATTTGTGCTTTGATATATGGTTCTTCAATTTTTTCGATATCTCCGATAGAAGGCATATTGGCTGGATTATCAACTACTATTTTTTCATTGTCTTTTGTATATACATAATATTCAACGTTAGGGAGAGTAGTGATGATAGATTGGTTATATTCTCGGAGTAATCTTTCTTGCACAATTTCCATGTGAAGAAGCCCAAGGAACCCGCACCTAAAACCAAATCCTAGGGCTGCAGAAGTTTCAGGCTGATATATTAAAGCGGAATCATTTAGCCGGAATTTTTCTAGAGCATCACGCAAGTTTTCAAAGTCGTCCGCATCAGTAGGGTAAAGTCCGCTATAAACCATTGGTTTAACATCTTTATATCCAGGTAGAGGCTCTTTTGAACCTTGTTTTGCATGAGTTACGGTATCACCAACCTTAATATCATGCACATTTTTAATTCCGGAAATCAAATAACCGACATTTCCTGCAGAAATTTCCTCAGTTTTTATTTTTTTTAGTCCGAGTATTCCTATTTCCTCTGCATCTATATATTTATCCACAGTAAAATACTTTATCTTGTCATTGGTTCTGAGAGTTCCATTAAAAATTCTTATGTAAGCTATTGCACCTCTATAGATATCAAAGATTGAGTCAAATATTAAAGCCTGCAGTGGTGCATTGGGGTCTCCTTTTGGCGAAGGAATTTTTATCACAATTTCTTCCAGAATTTCTTTAATGCCAACTTTTGATTTTGCGCTTGCAAGTATAATATCACCCGGATTGCATCCAATTAAGTCAATAATTTGACCTTTTACTTTCTCAATTTCTGCACTTGGCAAATCAATTTTATTAATTACAGGAAGGATTTCCAATCCTGCTTCTATAGCAAGATAAAGATTACTAATGGTTTGTGCTTCCACTCCCTGTGCAGCATCAACAATCAGAACTGCTCCTTCACATGCCGCAAGAGATCGAGATACTTCATAGGTAAAATCGACATGACCTGGAGTATCTATTAAGTTTAGAATGTAGTCAACGCCATCAGAGGCTTGGTACTTCATTTGAATGGCATGGGATTTAATAGTAATCCCCCTTTCCCGCTCCAATTCCAAATCGTCAAGTACCTGTGCTTTGGCTTCACGCTCTGAAACAGTATGTGTCATTTCTAATAAACAATCGGCTATTGTGGACTTACCGTGATCAATATGTGCTATTATGCAGAAGTTTCTGATATTATTCATAATTCTCTTAATTTGAATAACAAATATATGCAGGTAGCTAGTATATTGAAAGGCAGGTAAAATAACTTTTAGCATAAAATAACTAGTTATTCATGACTTAAAATATCAAGCTCTATAATTTTGATTTACTCCCAATTATCATTAAAATAGCTCATTCATCAAAAAAACATGAAATTTAGTTGAAGATTATTATTTTTCGGAACAAAAAAAAGATAGATTCCGTCTAAAAACATGAAAAACAAAAAAAAGAAACTAGAATTGACACAACCTCAAATATTAAACCTGGATGACGATTTTTCTCTAATAAAGAGATTTATTGATGGTGATGAGTCGACTTTTAATACACTTATTCTTCGCCATAAAGAAAAAGTTAGAAATATAATTTACATGACATTAAATAATCATGAGTTAGTAGATGATATTGCTCAGGAAGTATTCCTTACGGTCTATAAGAATTTAATGCGATTTAGATTTGAATCTCAGTTTACAACATGGCTTTATCGCATTACGATTAATAAATGTAAAGACTATTTAAGAAAAATGAAAATTCGTAGCATTTTTCAATCATTTAAAGATTCAGAAGAAGAGCTTGGGTATTCACCATCGACCGACGAAGCGGATGTTTCGGAAATCGTCCGAGAAGCTATTAAAAAATTGCCGGAAAAGTTAAGAATTCCTCTTTTATTAAAAGATATTGAAGGCTTAAGTTACCAAGAAATAGCAGAATCTGTTCAATGTGAAATTGGAACTGTAAAATCGAGAATTTTCAGAGCTCGTGAAAGTCTAAAAAATATTTTAAAGCCCTTTGAAAAGGAATTATTATGAAAAACAACATTGACAGAAAATATGAATTATTGTCTGCATATGTTGATAATGAATTATCAGATCTCGAAATTCGTAAGATTGAAGAAGATCTAAAATCCTCTCCTGACCTTAGAAAGAAATTAGACGATTTTAAAAAAGTAAAAAGAATAACTTCTTCTTCAGTCAAAATTGTCAAGGAAAATCCATTTTTTGAAACTCGCGTTGCTGCATCAATTAGAATAAAAGAACCATTTTATCTTAAATTTAAAAAATTTTATCCACTGACAGCTATAATTACTCTAAGCTTTATTATCATGGTTATCCTTAAATATAATCCTGGAATTATTAATAATTTGGTGGAAAAACAAAAATCTAATATTGCGGGTTTTTATAAACAGAATTTAAAGCCTCTTTTATATGTTGCCGATTTAACTAATGAAGATATCTTTAATTTTGCTTTCTATCACAAATTACCATTGGATAGCAAAAGACAACAGTACCTATACCTGAGCTCAAATTCTAAAAATGGAAATTATTTTGAAATTTCAAGCAATAGACAAAAGATTTCCGATAATAATCTAAATAAATTTATAAAGGGGCTTAACTTAAATAATTCTCAACAAAAGCAAGTTGATTCCCTTCTTGCTCGATATGCAGATAATCTTCAGTCTCAAGTACTTGTTAACGAGAAAAATATAGTTGCTATTAATCCTAACATTTGGAATTTTAATAAAGCTCTTGTGGCAGATTTAGTTTCATTTGCTGCAAAGGTTAATCATGGGAAATTCCAAAATATTTTTCCCACAGGGGATTACAGCTTATATCCAAATGCTGCAATGCCTCAATTAGTAGATAAAGTTAATTCAGCAAGCAATGATAATTATATTTTTATTACCCCTGATACGATATTTTCGGATTCATTTTATTTTGATAAAAAGAAATTTAAAAATGATATAAAGAAATTCAGTAACCAAATAACAAAAATGAATGACAATTTTGCTTTCAATTTCCAACTGGACTCCAATCTTATAAAATTTAACAATTTCTCGTCTTTGGGCAACAATTTTAAGGTATACATGGATAGTAATTCATTTAGGATAAATGTTCCCAATGCAATCGTACCTCAATTCCCGATGCGTGGATTTGATAGTATAGCATCAAAGCTTTCCAAAGCAGGAGATTTATTTAGGATGTTCTCATTTAATTTCCCTGAAATGAATAAAGGGAAAAATTTTTATTACAAATATTTTTATTCTGACTCTGCAAACGGTGCTAAATTTAAGTCTTTTAACTTTGATTCTACTTTTACTTTTGGAAACCATAAGTTAGACAAATTATACGGGAAGAATTTTAAGAATTACAGATTTGCCAATCCTGATTCATTAAACAAACTCCTAAAATTCTTTTTCAGTGATTCAACTGCATTCAATCAAAAGGAACTTCAAGAAGAAATGCTCCAAGTTCAAAGACAACTTGAAGAATTTCAAAAACAAATGCAGCAATTCCAGAAACAAATACCTAATAAGTCTGTAACCCCAAAAACTGTAAAACAAATTGAAATATGATCATTCTCATGTATGGTAATTTGCTTGTAAATTGCTAATTAACTTCCAGTCACTAACTTAAGTCATTTATCCTTTATTTATTCCGCCCATAAATCAATTCTTTACAAAAGATAATTTTTAACGTATTTTAATTTTAGATAGGTGGGAAATTATTGAAAATTTAGTGCAAAAATTTGATAATGCTAAAAAAGCAGTTAACTAAAATTACAATTATGTCGCTTATAATACCTAAAATAAAGATGAATGCTAGAATTCAATTTTTCGTTGTAACGATTTTTGCATTATTTTTATTCAAAACTCTTAACAATACGTCAAGTTCGTTTTATTTTTTGATTAGCAATGAAATTTTGATAGGAATTTCAGCTGCATCATTGTACTTCGTGCTGATAGAATGGGTACATATAAAAAAAATAAATCCACTAACTTTAGTAATGAATATAGGTATCCTAGTCGCAGTTATTTTTTTCTTAATTATTTTTTTCAGCTCTACTTTTGCAGAATTGTCAGGTTTTAAAATTTCAGGACAGGCAAGTTTCGGCATATTTCCCAAAATTATTTCTTTTGTTTATGGATATATTTTACTTGGGACATCCATTTATATTTTCCTTGCATTTCGTGAACTTTATTTTTTTAAACAAAAAGGGAATAGAAGCACTTATTTTAATACTATGTTGGTTTTTATAATCTTGTCATCTTTTTCAAGCATACTCCCTGCTGAAATTATCTACGTCCAGGATACATTTTTTATTATTTCTATTTTTCTTATAATATTCAACTCTTTAAAGATTTCATGGATTGCATTCATTGTTAAAAAAGATAAGAAGAATCTTTTATTCCTTTCGATTATAATAGCAATTCTTTTTGTTATGAACTTAGCTGGAAACACGAAAGAAAACGCCGGTAGTCAAATAATTTTCCAATTTTCTCCGATACTAAATCAATTTTTAAAAATTATTCTTATTTACGGCTCAGTTTATTTTAGTATCTTATTCTTTACTACCTTATTTCATATTCCAACAGCAGAAGCATTTGATAGAAAAGCACAAGAAGTCTCATCTCTTCAATATTTCAGTAAATTAATAACTGAAGTATTGGATTTTGCTGATTTAATATCTACAATCTCCGATATTGCTTACACTATTAACAGGGCAGATGCCTCATGGATAGCCTGGAAAGAAAATTCCGATCTGAAATTGCTTGGGAATAAAAATATTGGATTTATAAATGCCGAGCTAATAACCGGAACTGCAAAGGAAGCTAAAATAAATTTTGACCTAAGCGAAACAATATTTTTCCCACTCGATAATTACCTTAATAAATTGCAGTTAAGCGAGTTATTTTCAGTTGTGACAATATCCCCTTTAAGAATGCATAATGAAATAAAAGGATATATCTTTACTGCTAAAAGAGAAAATTCCGTTTTAGATGAGGAAGATAAAAATGCTTTGGACACTTTCGCAGACTATGCTTCTGTTGCACTAGAAAATTCTCATCTATTTGAAGAATCAATAATCAAAGAAAGACTTGAAAAGGAATTAGATGTGGCTCGCGAAGTTCAAAGGAAAATCCTTCCCACCAAATATCCTGAATATAAACAGCTGGATATATCTTCATTGTTTATTCCTGCTTTCGAAGTAGGAGGCGATTATTATGATTTTTTTGAAATTGATAATGATAATTTTGGCTTTGTCATTGCAGACGTTTCTGGCAAAGGGATTTCCGCTGCATTTATAATGGCAGAAGTTAAGGGGATTTTTGAGTCGCTTTCAAAAATTATCAAAAGCCCTAAAGAAATATTGGTTAAAGCAAATGAAATATTGCAAAGAACTTTGGATAGAAAAAGTTTTGTTAGTGCTGCATATGGACTAATAGACCTTAAAAATGAAACTTTGAGGATTTCGCGTGCCGGTCATTGCCCGGTCTTACTTATTAGAAATAATTATTCTGAAAATATGAGACCCACAGGTCTGGGACTTGGGCTTAATTTTACCGATTATTTTGCAGATACTCTTGAAGAATTAAAAATTGATTTGAAAGAAAACGATACTATTGTCCTTTATACAGACGGTATTACGGAAGCTAAAAATAAACAATTAGAAGATTTCGGCAGCATTAGATTTGAGAAAATTCTTGTAGATAATTGTTATGATAATGCAGATTTGATATCAAATAAAGTTATCAAAGAGGTAACATTATTTTCGCAAAACAATCCACAGCACGATGATATTACACTAGTAATCCTTAAATGGAAACAATTAATAAAAAATTATGGAGAAAAAGAATGGCAGAATTCAGCACTTCAACTAAAGAAGTAGGTGAAATAAGCATCATATATTTAAAAGGGTATCTAGATGCTCATACCGCACCTACTCTCGAAAATACTTTCTCAAATCTAATTGAGAAAGGGAAGTACCGAACCGTAGTAAATTTTAACGAGCTGAATTATATAAGTAGTGCCGGTTTGGGCGTATTCATGGCATATATTGAAAAGATTCGAGAGAATAACGGTGATATAAAATTATCAAGCATGAGTGAAAAAGTTTTTAATATTTTCGACCTTTTGGGATTTCCGTTGCTATATGAAATTTATCAAACCGAAGAAGAAGCAGTAAACAAATTTATTGAGTCAAAGAGCTTTGAAAAATAAAAAAATACATATAGAACAAAAAGAACTTGTTGTCAAAAGTAAAACAGATAACCTGACTGAAATCAGAACTTTTGTTTCAAATGGAGCACGATCAGCAGGTGTACCGCCGAATGTTGTGGATAATATTATACTTGCTGTTGATGAGGCTTGTACTAATATAATAAAACATGCTTATAAATATTTCCCTGAAGGTGAAATCCATATAAAACTTGAATTCACCTCAAATAAATTTACCATTATAATAATTGATCATGGAACTCCATTTAATCCCGAATCAATTCAGGACCCAGATCTTCAAAAATATTTCATTCAGCATCGAGTGGGAGGTTTGGGTATGTATTTAATGAAATCATTGATGGATGAAGTTAAATATATTTCTGTACCTGGTAAATACAATCAGGTGCAACTATCAAAAAACATTTAATCTTATAAATTATGAATGATAAAGAAAATATAAGAGTTAAAAGAAATTTAACAGCTTTGGTTGAATTTAGCCGCTTGATTAATTCTAGTCTTGACCTAAATTTTATACTTAATAATATTCTCTTAACATGCATGGGGAAATTTTTTGTTACTAAAGGATTTATTGCACTTAAAATTGATAACCATTTAAAGATTACCTCATCTAAAGGTATTCCTAATGATGATATAATTAATTTCCCAATAATTAAAATCAGCAATGATTACCTTGAAAATAAAGAATTTAAAGAATATTTAAGTAAGAACCGGATTAGTTCAATTTTTAAGATAGATGCTGCACAGGGTTGTATGGGCATCCTTGGTATTGGGGAAAGGTTGAATAAACAACCTTTAAATGATGATGATCATGAGTTCCTCCTTACGATATTAAATATTTCAGCTTCAGCTGTGCATAATTCGATAATGATTGATGAGTTAAAAAATGTTAATCGTGATCTGGATAAGAGGATTCAACGTTTGAATTCATTATTTGAACTGAGCAAAGAATTCGGAATGTTTTCTGAATCTGCTAAAGTTGCACGTCTTCTGATATATTCAGTCATCGGTCAATTTCTTGTCTCTAAATTTGCCGTAATCATATTAGAAAATAGTGAAATAAAAATTGTTGAATCAAAATTTGATGAGTTCGAGCTCAGCCAATCAATTAAGAAGTTTAATTTTAATACAATCACTAATCCAATCCCCAAAGCTGAAATTGATGAAAAGTATCCATTATTATTTAACTTAGGAATTGAATTAATTGTTCCAATGCAATTGCAAAATGAAACAAAAGGATTGATTTGTCTGGGTAAACGAATTTCTAACCAGGAATTTAGTAAAACTGATATAGAATTTATATACTCTATAGGCAGCTTAGCCATTATTTCCATCGAAAATCAGCGATTATTTAAAGAAGCACTAGAAAAACAAAAACTTGAAGAAGAATTGGAGATTGCTAGAGGAATCCAAAAGAATCTTCTGCCTCATTCTATTCCAAAATTTGATAGATTTGAAATTTCAGCTATCAATTTATCATCACGCCAAGTCGGCGGAGATTATTATGATATAATAACTCTAGATGAAAATAATTACTGCATTGCTATTGGTGATGTCTCAGGAAAAGGTGTCCCAGCTGCTTTGCTTATGGCAAATATTCAAGCATTTCTAAGAATTATTTGCAAACAAGGAATGAACATTTCTGATGCTACAGGGGTAATAAATAATTTAATCACATCTAACACTTCCGACGGAAAATTTATTACTTTTTTTTGGGGAATGCTAAATGAAAAAAACTTGAATTTTGAATATGTAAATGCCGGACATAATCCTCCACTTTTAATTAGAAATAAAAAAATTCACAAGTTGGAAAGGGGAGGGATCATTTTAGGTGTAATGAAGACTAACTTGCCGTATGATTCTGAGTCTGTAATACTTGAGAAAGATGATGTTATAGTACTTTTCACTGATGGAGTTACGGAGGCCAAAAACATAAATGATGATGAATTTTCAGATGAAAGGTTTGAGGCACTTTGTCTAAAATATTCTAAATTATCTTCTTCTGAAATGATTGAGAAAATTAATATAGAAATCCGCAAATTTTCAGATGGAACTTTCCAATCTGATGATATTACTATTCTGATCCTTAAAGTCATTTGATCTAATATAATTTTTTTAAAAGCTGCATAATCTATAGAAATGAAAAGAATAAAAGAATTATTTGCAAAAAATGCTTCGCTTTTTATTGTTATAATTTCCGCTATTTTATTATTGACTGCCATTTATGAGTTCTATAATGTTGTATATTTTCAAGTGCAGTCTAATGATGAATGCTTATGGGTACAAAAATATTCCGATAAAGGCCCAATTGATATTGAAGTCCAAAATGTCAAAGTAGATGGAGTTGCTTGGAATGCTGGAATACGAAACGGTGATTTATTAATAGCGATTAATAATAATAAGGTGGCAAATACTTCAATTGCACAATCGATTTTAAATAATATTAAATCAGGGAATTTTGCTGAATACACTATACAAAGAGGGAAAATTCAATTTACTGCTAAAGTCTACGTGAAGAAATTAATAGAGATCGGAGGTTTAGCAGACGCCATTCTTGCAATTATACAGATGCTTATAGGATTTGTAGTGCTAATGGCAAAACCCAATGGAAGAGCACAAAAGATATTTTATGCATTTAGTGCAGCAAGTGTTCTTCATTCCCTTATTTCGTTTTTAACTAATTTATTCTTAAAAAATATTACCCCAATACCTTTTTTTACATATATAATTGGGTTACTTTGGTCTATCGGAGTTAGCTTCAGACCCTTTTTATTATTGTCATTTTTTATGATTTTCCCCAAACCATTTGAACTATCAGAAAAAAAATGGTTTAGACGTCTAATAATGATCATTCCTACTATTATCACTTTATTAATCTTTGTCTTATTCGTTAACATACTAAAAACTTCATTCCAAGTCACAAAGCCAAACTCGAATTTACTTATTATTTATTTTTCAAACATTTTAGATATAGTCTATGTTATTGCTTTAATTTCACTAGTTATAAATTATAGAAGATTAAAGAATAATAACGAGAAAAAACCCGTTTTAATTATTCTAATTTCTTATACAATAGCTATTGCAGCAGTGTTTTATACTTCATTAATTGCTCCGGCAATTTCAGATACTGTATTTAATTCACCTCAATACTATGCTCCCATCATTTTAATAATACTTGTCCCGATTGGTTTTGCATATTCTATATTCAAATATCAATTAATGGATGTAAGTGTTGTAATTAAAAACACCTTAATTTACGGGGCAGCGACAATTGGACTAGCTGCTATTTATTTCCTAATAATGTATGTCCTTGGGCAAAGTATTAGTCAGGCAATCGGAACTCAATTCCAAACCGCTATTGCAGGTACTATTTTCATAATCTTTGCTTTAGTCTTCCAATCGACGAAAGATAGATTCCAGGATTTTCTTACAGCACGATTTTATCCTGAACAATTTGCTTATCAAAAAGTTCTAATAAAATTCAGTAATGATGTTTCAACAATTGTTGGGTTAGAAAATATTTTAGATTTAATGAATAAAACTTTTGTCAGAGCTCTTAAGATTAATAAATTCGCTATATTAATTAAAGGTTATACGCCCGGATATTTCAATCTTGTCAAAAGCTTCGGAATTGATAAAAATGAAATAATTCTTAATGGTCAATTAATTGATAATTTTTTACTGAAAAAGTCCGTCATCTTAAATCAGCCTATTATTGATAGGGATGATTTTATTAATATTTTCCCAAATGAAGCTTCAATCCTGAATCACAATAATATTTACACTATTATACCTATGATAATTAAATCAAAAGTAATCGGTTTACTTTTATTTGGATTGAAACATTCTGGTTCAAAATTTGCGGGAAAAGACTTGGAATTATTATCAGCCTCTGCCAACCAAGCTGCTATTGCAATTGAAAATGCGCGTCTATATCAAATTGAAGCAGAGAAGTTAAGAATGGAAATAGATTTGGAGTTTGCAAGAAAAATTCAACAAGGGTTACTGCCAAAAACCATCCCTTCAATAAACGGTCTTGACATTAGCGGGGAAATGATTCCTGCGCTTCAGGTTGGAGGAGATTACTTCGACCTTTTAAAAATTTCAGATTCAAAGATTTTTGTTGTTGTGGGGGATGTCTCTGGCAAAGGGTTAGCTGCTTCATTATACATGGCAAAGCTGCAAACAATGATTCAACTTTCATGTAATAATGATAAAACTCCTAAAGACATTCTAATTGAATTAAATTCGCATTTTTATAAGAGTATTGAGAGAAATTCATTCGTTACAATTACACTAGCATTATTTGATACTCAAAATAGAAAGCTTAAATTTTGCAGAGCCGGACACATGCCTCTGCTTGAGGTAACTAATGATTCAGTCCTTTCCTATCGAACACAAGGAATTGGAGTTGGACTAGAAAAAGGAATCATTTTTGAAAATACTTTAATCGAAGAAGAGGTTTTACTTAAGGAAGGACAAATCTTTGCATTTTTTTCAGATGGGATTACAGAAACTATGAATGAATCTACGGACCTTTTTGGAGAAAGTAAACTATCTGAAGTATTATTAAAAAATGCTGAATTACAAGCAAATACCATCTTAAAAAATGTCTGGGATGAAATAATATATTATAGAGGAAATGCTGCTCAGAATGATGATATGACTATGGTACTAGTAAAAATAATCTGATTGTCTATTTAAAATAAAAAAGCCCAATGATCGGGCGACCATCGGGACTTAGTTCTTTTTTCTCAAAAGGCAGGGGAGAACCTTTTGAAAGAACCGATGTAAATTTAAAGCTACTTAATTAAGAAGTCAAGATTTTTTAAGTATAAAATTTTATTTGTGAGATAAATAACATTAAAAAAGATACATTGAAAATTAAATAAAATATTTATTCATAATTCTAAATAATTTTCGATTATAATCAAAAAATCGGAGTGACAAATTTATAACCTACCTTTATAAGCCCATAAATTTCTGGTTTTAATGAAAGATATTTCTCTGATGAAATTTCAATTGATATTTGACTGCCGTCGT
Source organism: Bacteroidota bacterium (assembly GCA_021783875.1). Classification (GTDB taxonomy): domain Bacteria; phylum Bacteroidota; class Ignavibacteria; order Ignavibacteriales; family Ignavibacteriaceae; genus FEN-1297. Next base: position 5,622 of record JAJXTM010000002.1, on the reverse strand, counting down.
CAGTTTTATGTGCTAAGATGGTAATTTTATTTGCATCTTTCGTATTTGTCAATTTTAATATTGAACTCGCTAAAACAATCTTAATTCCTCTTATATCTAATTGTTTTTTAATAAAAGGAAAGGATTTTGATTTATAAATTCGCGAATTATCATCAACTAGAAAAAATAATGATTTGGGATAAGCGCCGATAATAGCACTTATTGCATTTCCAAGTCTATTTTGAGGAAAATTTGATTTAAGTTTAAAGTCCATTTCATTGATATCATCATTAATTAAAACTGCATATTGTTTCCTGTTTGAATAAAGAGAATCGGCTAATTCTGTATCTTTTTTTGAAGGAAGTAATGCTGCAGTAAAAGCTTCCGGACTTAATATTATTTTTGAGATATTTGATTTATCCAATGCTTCAAGGTTTGATATTATTAAGGCAATATTTCCTGCGTTTCTTTTTATATCATTATTGTATTGAAAAATTGATTTAAGTCGTAATTTATCATTTAAGAAGATCGATAAAGAATTTGCTCCTCCGATTGTTTTTTCATGACAAACTATCCTTAGATTATCGGGATAAAAATTATTGTATATCTCTTGAATTATTTCCGAAATTGGAAGATCCCTAGGAACATTGATAGTATATTTATAAATTAAGGAATCAGAGGACTTATCAGTATTCTTTTTAGCTTTTATCCAATCACTTTTTATACCAAAATCAAAAACAGAATTTAAAAATATTTTATTAATATTTTCCCCGGATATATCTTTTTGCTTATATAATTTTTTTTCCATGACCTTAGGTATTAGGAGGTTAGCTCCTATAAGCAATATAGCCAACAAGAATAAAAAATTTATCAGTTTCTTTTTATCTAATTTAAAATTCATTTCAGCAGGTTTGAAAATAATTATTTGTTTTTAAAGACAGGTTTTCTCTTTTCAAGAAATGCTGAAGTCCCTTCTTTAGCATCTTCAGTTCCTAAACTAAGTGAGAATAGACTTACCTCATATTCTAATCCAGCTTTTAGAGGGATTTCATTTGTGCTTTTAATTGCTTTTAGAATAGAACTAACTGCAGAAGCGCTCTTAGAAGCAATTTGAGAAGCAATTGCTTCAACACGTAATAGAAGTTCATTTTGAGGAAAAACTTTATTAACCAATCCAATTCTTAAGGCTTCATTTGCATCAATAATATTTCCAGTTAAAATCATCTCATTTGCGTAACCAGTATTTATTAATCTTGCCAATCTTTGAGTCCCTCCATAACCTGGTAAAATTCCAAGGTTAATTTCCGGTTGACCGAATTTTGCATTTTCTGAAGCATATCTGAAGTGGCATGCCAATGCAAGTTCACATCCTCCTCCAAGAGCATATCCGTTGACAGCGGCTATGACTGGCTTAGATAGATTTTCAATTATTTGAAATACTAATTGGCCCTTTTCAGAAAATGATTTTGCGCTTATTACATCAAGTTTATTAATTTCAGCGATATCTGCTCCGGCAATAAATGATTTTTCTCCGCTGCCCGTAATTATAATGCAGCCTATTTTGTCGTCCTTATCAAGCTTGTTAAATAGAACTTTCATCTCATCAATTGTCTCTGAATTTAAAGCATTCAATTTATCCGGCCGATTAACCATTATAAATGCCGAATTGTTTTTTATTTCTAATAATAAATTATTGTACATAAAAGATCCTTAAAGATTTATATATAAGGGTAAGCGAACTTTCAAATCCACGGCTATATATTGATTAGATAAAAAATAGTTATATGATGCGACAACTTCTAACATGAACATTGAAATCCCTGTACCAGCACTAAATCCAAGCTTAGAAATATTTTCAAGATAATTACTTTTTCCTGAAGAGAATTTAAATTGGTGGAGGATTTGGTAATAATTATAATTTGCAGATACTTCAATAATAGGCATTAATAGCACTATACTGTTAATAAAAGGAGGGAAATAATACCTTGCTCCGACACTTACAGGCAAAACATTAGTAGAATAATTTGAATAATCTGAAGCTTCATAGAATGATTGCGATCCGGGGTATTGCTCAAAACCGATTTTGGTATAAAGAAAAATTGGTAAATACTGATTATCTGTATATGATAATTCTATGTTAAATCCATATCCCAAATCAGTTGAATTTGCGAAAGAATTTATGGGCAGCCGTGGCCCGACACCGAAGGCAAGGAAAAACCCCCTTGCCCTGTCAACCGGTTCTCGTTGAGCAAATAAAATTGATGGTAAAAATAATAGTATTATTACAAAGTTTTTCATTTAACAATAAAATCTTTTATGCAAATTACAAAATATTTTATACCTCTGATAATCATAGCCTCTTTTTTAGGGAACAATATGATAAGTATATTATTAATGTAGCTAACAATATACTTAAAGGAATAAGATATGGACCTATTTTAGAATTTACATCGAAAAATCCTTCCCAAGAATGATATTGAGCTGCAAAAAGTATATTAATAAGCATTTTGGAATTACTCCCGAAGGCAAGAATATTTTCCCAAAAAAGAGTAAAAAATATTATTGAAAACCAGTAAACATTTTGAAAATAATTGATAATTAAACTTGCCAATGTAGCTGCCGAGATAACAGTAATAATATTTAATAAATTAAAATTATTTCTGCCTATAGGCAAAAACTCAAAAAGAAATATAAGGAAAACTGAAAAAGCTATTCCCCAAAAGCCGTATTTTAACTCATTCTTTACTACAATTAAAAAAACAGATAGCGTTATGAGTTGAGCTAGATTCCAAATTAAATAAATAGGATAGTCAACAATAGACGAAAGCCCAAATTCATAAAAATAATCCGGATCGCTTAAGCCAATATTATGAGTCATATATAAAATACTAAGGATGATAATAATCGGTAAAATAATCCATAAGACTTCCAAGTAAGTTTTATTAAATTTAGGATGAATTAATGAATCTTTTATGATATTTAAATGTGATTTTTTAATAAAAATTAAGGCAGGTAAAAGCAAACTTAAATGGAAACGAAATCCCAGTAATATTATATAATCATCTAAATTAAAATATCTTAATGTTATCCCAACAACATTAGTCAAGATGAACGCCAAAAATAATCTGAAAATAATATTTTTTGACACAATAATAATTACTTTTTAATTTCCGACTTTTTCCCTTGCGTCCCAATTCCATATTCGTATACTAATTTGCCTCCGTAATGTCCGGTTTGAAAAATGAATACAAATCCTATGATCGCAAAGACTGCAACAAAATATTTTACGGTGCCTATGAATTTTTTCTTAATTGAAAGGAAAGTTCTAATAATTAATAATCCCGTAAAATACCAAAGTGTAATATTTGCGTAAGTACTATGTGTTTCAATAGCTTCCAAATTTATATTAGCTCCTAATCTTGACCAGGCATGTGCTACATCTTCAGCTTGATTTCCAGTCAGAATAGCAATAAGTGCCGAGATTACTCCCAAAAATAAAATCAAGTGAGCAGTTTTTGAAAAAAAATCTTTTTTAAATAAAATTCCAACCACTTCGAGAAATACATATAATGATAGAAGAGCAATCGGGAAATGAACAATTTTTGGATGAAGCTGTGCTAAGAAATCCATAAGTAAATCCTTTTTAAATAATTTTTATCCACACAATAAAGAACCTCCGTTTACATTTAGAATTTCGCCATTAATATGACGCGCTAAGTCGGATGCTAAAAATAGGACTGGCCCGGCAATATCTTCGGCGCTTGCAATTCGTTTAACAGGGATTTCGTTTCTGACTTTCTCTTTATACAAAATATCAGAAAATACATCAGCGGACATATCTGTTATTACCCAGCCCGGTGCCACGCAATTAGTCGTTATATTATATTCTCCTAACTCTGCTGCAAGTGACTTGGTAAATGAAATAATTCCTCCTTTTGAAGAAGCATAATGAGAATAAAATGGTTCACCTCTTTGACCTGCAGTAGAACTAATGTTTATTATCCTCCCATAATTATTTTTTTTCATTGAAGGAATAACAGCTTTAGTAAACAAAAATGTTCCGGTTAAGTTTATTCTGATTGTACTTTCCCATTCGGAAAGATTCATTTCATCGACTTTGCCTTGTTTCCAAATCCCTGCATTGTTTACAAGGATGTCTATTCTTCCAAAGTCAGAAATTATTTCATTTACACTATCAATAATATTATCTGAAGAGCTAAGGTCAATTTTATATGATTGAACTTTTACATTATTTAATAGAGATTTTATTAAACTCTCTGCGGCAGAATTACTTTTGTTGAAAGTAAAAGCTACATTTGCTCCGGCATTTGCAAACATTTTCACACATGCTTCGCCGATTCCTCGGGAACCCCCGGTAATTAAAACATTTTTTGAATTAAAATTTATCATATTAATATTTAATTTTGAATAAGAATAAGCCTTTTGCAGGCACTGCTTCACCCGCAGATTCTCGATCTTTGTTTAGAATAATTTCTTCAATATAATTAGTATCATAATTATATTTCAATGTTTTTAATAACGTCCCAATAATAGTCCTGACCATCCCATGAAGAAATCTATCTGCTTCTATTTTGAATATTATTATATCTTTTCTTTCTTTCCATAACGCATCATAAATGAAGCAAACTTTATTTTCAGTGTCACTGTTCTTTCTTGAAAATGATGTATAATCTCTTTGTCCAATAAAAGCTCTGCTAAGGAAATTTAATCTTTTACAATCAATCTTATTATTCCAAAAATATGAATATTTTGAATAAAAAGGAGATTTGTATTTTGAGATTAAGTATATATAACTTCGCTTTTTTGCGTCATAGCGAGAATGAAAATCTGCCTTTTTTTCTTCGATTTGTAATATTGATATATCCTTTTCTAAAATGGAGTTAATCTGATATTTAAACCTATAAAGGTCAAGTGTTTGTTCCGATCTAAAGTTAGCAACTTGACCGAATGCATGAACACCTGAATCAGTTCTGCCTGCTCCGATTAAATTTACATTTTCATTTAAAATAATCTTTATAGTTTTGGAAATTTCATCTTGAATCGTCCTGGCATTTATTTGAGATTGCCAACCGGCATAATTTGTCCCGTCATATTGAATTAGAAGTTTATAATTTTTCAAGTAATTTGTTAATAATATTATTTTGAATAAACAGTCTTTATATTTACAAATTCCTTTATCCCAAATGATGAAAGCTCGCGTCCATATCCGGATTCTTTAATACCGCCAAAGGGGAGTCTGGGATCTGATTTTACAAATTCATTGACGAAACAGCAGCCGGCATCTAATTTATTCTTTGCTATTAATTCTCCTTTGGCTTTATCTGAAGTAAATATAGCAGCTCCTAATCCAAAAATAGAATCATTTGCAACTCTAATTGCCTCTTCTTCATCTTTGACTTTTATTAAAGCGGCTACAGGACCAAACAATTCTTCATCATATGCAGGCATCCCTGGTTTTACGTTTGCCAGAATAGTCGGCGGATAATAAGCACTTGCCTCATCTGTAATTACACCTCCAAGAAGAAGATCAGCCCCGAATTCAATGCTTTTCAAAACTTGATAATGAAGTTTGTTTCGTAAATCAATTCTTGCTTGAGGACCAATATCGTTTGTTTCGTCAAA
>JAJXTM010000079.1 GCA_021783875.1 Bacteroidota bacterium | reverse complement strand
ACCGACTTCATCTGTCGAATTTTGAATAACCTCAACTTCAACATCTCCTTCAGATACCTTTTTAGCTACGTTTGAAAGCAGATTAAGAGGTTTGCTTATAATTCTTGAAATAAATATTCCTAAACCAATAGCAAGTAAAACACCGATAATGACGAATATGATCATATTTTGGATTGAAGCGTTTGCAGCCAAAGTATTGCCATTTGAAGTATCTTTTGCCGAATCTACATTAGATTTTACAACGTAGTCAATTTGATCTTGTTCAGCTTTAACAATCTCGGCGCCTTTACCGTCAATCATTTTAAGAGCTTCGACATCATTATTTGCCCGGACAAGCGGGATAATATCATTTATAAACTGTTTATATTGATTATCTAGATTACGTAATTTTTCATAATTCTGTTTATCACTTGCATCAATAAAAGTAGTAGTATAGTTGTCTAATGCTTTATCTCGCATACTATTTAAATCATTTATCTGTGATAGATAAGATTCAATAGTCGGACTGTCATTTGCACGAATTGCATCTCTAATTTTTATTCTTGTTTGCTGAAATGAATTAGTAATATCAACTAAATCTCCAAGGGGAACAGTCATTTTTTGGTATAGTCTAGTATCACTAGCATCAGCATTTTTCAGACTGCTGATACCTTCATAGCCAATTAAACCTGCTACAGCTGCTACAAGTACAAAACTGGAGATCAATTTTGCGCTTATTTTTAGATTAAAGAACCATTTCATGGTTAACTCCTTTTTTTAATGAATTATTTAGTTAATTAGTTACACTTATAAAATTATTTTACTTTCGGATACATTTTTACAGGTCATTTTAATCATTTCTTCCGGGTTGATTGTAATCGGACTGCCATGACCGGGATAAATTGTCTTTATCTTCAACATAGCAAGCTTTTGCATTGTCTCTAAATAATCTAAAGTATATGCACTATTATTATCGCGAATTTGAAGCGTCGTATCTCCTGAGAATAAGACTTGTTCTTTTTCACAATAGAGACAAAGCGAATCAGTAGAATGACCGGGAGAGTATATTACATAAAATTCATGTTCAGCAAGTTTTATTGTATCTCCGTCATTTAACGTATAGTCCACAAGGTCTCCGGAGAATATATTTGCATAAACTTTCGCATTAAATGCTTTTTTAAGAGCTGCAGTTCCTCCCATATGGTCAAAATGATTATGAGTAAGGATGATTTTATCAACGGGATTTTTACCAACGCCGGTATAAAGTTTCTCTATTTCTCTAACTATATAATCATCAGAACCCGTATCAATGACAGCATTAATATCATCAATAGTATTCCATTCTCCCAGCAAAAGAAAGGAATTTCCGCTATACAATCTTGGATTGGTTTTTAGGCTGATGACTTTCATTTTGATCAGCCAATCTTCCTGAAAAGCTGTGCATCTGAAACTACTTGCTCAAATAAATTGCTTATTTCTTCGGGCATTTTTTGAGTTTGTTCTGTTGCAAAGAAACCGCCGGGAGACAAAGATTTATGAAACATTTTAATTACTTCAATTCGCTCGGCATATTGAAAATGGAGAAGAACGTTTTTGCATATTATAAGACTGTACCCGTCGCCCACAGGATTTAATGAGAGTAAATTATGTTTTTGATATTTCACTCTGTCTAAGATAATGCTGTTTAATTTTGATGAACCAGCCGGAGCGCCATCATCAGAGAAATATTTTTTCATAATATCTTCAGGGATTCTTCCAAGTTCTTCATCGGAATAAATACCTTGGCTTATAATATTGCCAAATTGTCCGCTTTCATCTATATCAGTTGCATCGATATAGACATTTTTAAAAGCAAATGTTCCCATATTTTCGGCCAAAATAATAGCTAGGGTATACGGTTCCGGACCATAAGCACATCCGGCATCCCAAATTCTGACTCTGCTTCTACCGGCAACTTCAGGGACTAAATATTTTACGGTATGTTCAATAGTATGAGTATCTCTAAAAAAGAATGTAAACGCCATAATTATTTTCTCAACACTTTATTTATTTAAATTTCTATTTTTATAAAAGAATAATTATTCTAATAATTATTTATTTGTTTTTTTCTTCAAATTCTTCTTTTTCAGCAAGTTTTATAATATCAAGGATAAGCGCTACAGTACCGTCTCCCAGAATAGTAGCGCCGGAGACACCTTCAACATTTTTGTAAGCTTTACCTAAAGTTTTTAGAACCGTTTGATGCTGACCGATTACAGAATCAACGACAAACCCTACCCGCATGCCTTTAATGTCTGCGATTACTACTTGTTCTATTTCCGGTCTTAGTTCATTGATATCAAATCGCTCGCGCAGATTTACATAAGGGACTATTTCACCTCTTATATTTACTATATGACGCCCGTGAGATTTTTCTATATCTGCCTTTGAGAGTTCGACACATTCTTCGATGTGGGAAAGCGGAAGGACAAAATTATCATCTTCAATTTTTACTAATAGACCATCAATAATTGCGAGAGTCAAAGGCAGCTTCAAGGTAATAGTTGTTCCCAAGCCTAATTTGCTTGAAACTTCAACAGTGCCTCTAAGACTATCAATTGCCCGCCGCACCACATCCATACCGACACCCCGACCTGAAACATTTGTTACTTTCTTTGCAGTCGAAAATCCCGGAGCAAAAATGAATGAAAATATTTCCGAATCACTAAGGTCACTATTTTCCTGAGTCAATCCCATTTTCACAGCTTTATCTTTAATGACGTCCTTGTTAATACCTTTGCCGTCATCAGTAATCTTTATTAATACATTCCCTCCGGACTGGGAAGCGGAAAGTTGAATTTTGCCGACTCTATTTTTATTATTTGCTTCACGTTCAACCGGAGATTCTATTCCGTGGTCAATGGAATTTCTGATTATATGAATTAGCGGGTCATTTAATTTTTCAATAACAGTTTTATCAAGTTCGGTTTCAGCTCCTTCGGTAGTAAGTTCGACTTCCTTACCAAGTTCCTTAGTCAGATCACGAACTAGACGCTTGAATTTACTGAATGTAGTTCCGATTGGAAGCATTCTTATATTCAAAGCACTATCGCGCAAAGACCAAGTTATCCTTTCGACTTCTTCTGATACTGAGATCATACTCGGGTCCATATTACTTAAAGCGATTTGGCTTAATCTTGCCTGGATAGTTACTAATTCACCGACAAGATTAACAAGTTCGTCTAATTTATCAGCGCTTACTCTAATACTAGAAACAGTATCAGCTTCATGATGAGTTTGAGGAATTTCTTTAGTTTTTTTGCTTTCAAAATTATTATGTAATAAGTCATTTTGCTGGGAAGAAGATTCAAAACCTAAAATTAAATTCTGAAGATCAGGTTCTTTCAAATCAGCAAGATCATAGACAAGTTTCCTGAAGTCTTCAAAGTCTTCTTCTTTTGAAAGTTTGTTATCAGTATCAAATTCGTTAATTTTTAATTCGCATTCATCCTCGACAAAAATGAATACATCCTTAATAGCATCAATGCCCTTGGTAGTTTTTAATAATATTTCCCATGATAAGTAACATTTTTCCGGATTTATATTTTCTAACAAAGGGATATCAGAACATTTTGATATGCTAATTGAATCCCCTAATCCATATAACTCATTTAACAAAAGGACAGGATTAGTACCAGAAGCATAAATATCCCGAGATGGTTTAAATATTATTCTGTAAGTTTTGGAGCTGAAATTTTCTTTCGATGTTATTTCGACAGCACTTTTATCTTCAATTTTTGGTGTCTGATCTTTATCTTTATTTACCTTATTGGAAATATTCCGGAATGATTCAATAATTTTGCTAGTCATTTTAATGTCAACATCTTCACCGGCGCCTTGAGGTAAAAGCATAATTGAAATTTGATCCCGAGCTGCTAATGTAAGGTCAATAATTTCTTTTGTTATTTTAATCTTCCCCTGTCTTATATAATCATAAACGGATTCAATATCATGAGTAAACATTGTTATATCATCATAGCCAAACATTCCAGAAGAACCTTTAATGGTATGAAGCGCCCGAAACACTTTTGCTATGATTTCCTGATCATCGGGAACACTTTCTAACTCGAGTAAAGTTGTTTCTAATTCGGCGAGGAGTTCAGAAGCCTCTTCAATAAATGCTTGTCTGTGAGCATCAATCATCCTATCACCTTTTTAACTACGCTTATAAGTTGTTCAGGTTTAAACGGTTTGACAATCCATCCTGTGGCGCCGGCAGTTTTACCTTCCATTTTCTTTTCACTTTGGGATTCGGTTGTCAACATAATTATTGGAACAAATTTTAATTTTGGATTAGAGCGTAAATTCCTTATTAGTTCTATTCCGTCCATATTCGGCATATTCAAGTCAGTTACTACCATATTTATATTAGCCCCATCAATTTTTGAAAGTGCATCTTTCCCATCGCATGCTTCAATGACATCATATCCGGCTTCTTTAAGAGTAAAACCAACCATTTGGCGGACACTAGTGGAATCATCAACTGTCATTATGGTTTTAGGCATTTAATTGTACTCCCAATTCATTATTTTTTTTCTCTTCTATAATCTTCTTAATGGGGAAACATCCGGTTTCTTCCAAAAGCTTATTAAATGCATCGTCTTTTGTTCCAATAATTGTCATTTTTTTGCCTGACAATTCAATAGATTTAGTTGCAGCAATTAATACTTGTAAATATGAGCTGTCAAAATCTTCAATGCTGCCGTGTTCAATCACAAGGTTACTTACTTTAGCAATTGAAGTAAGTATAGCTTCCCTGACATACAAAATATTTTGGATTGTCAACGGCTCATTAAAGCTTATTATAATTTTAGATTCTGATTCGTTTAAAGTCATTTCGTACATTTTTAACTTCTTAAAAAAATTCGATATTATCATCCAGTGAATTATTTTCGGGATCATATAGATTGTTTGCCCCGGGATCAGAATTATTCTCAATATCACCGGCAAAGTCCTTATGAATCTTTCTTTCAGTGTGCATAGTATACTTTTTCATTAATTCCATAGTATTTGTTTTTCGATCTGATTTTAGATTTCCGTTTTTAGAAATCTCATTAATAATATTGTCTAATGCATTTGAAATTTTGCTATAAAGAGTCCTAGTATAGTCTGAGACAGTAATCCCATTAAGCGTAGAGTTGATTTCGACATTCAACTGGCTTACACCTGATTTTAAATTATTTATATAGTTTTCAGCGCTTTTCTCTAAATCAATTAATTTATTAATTAGATTATTAACATTATTGGCTTTAAGAATCATATTTTGATTGTTACTTTTATAAAGTCCGGTCTCCATGCTATTTTTCAAATTTATTGATTCATTGCTTATACTGTCCAGGAGTTCTGATGATCGAATAGTCTGAGATTTGGCATCAATAGAAAGTCTTTGGATATTTTCTGAAAGCACGCCTAAGGCAGATCCGATAGTCCCGGTCCGAGTTGCTTTTACTCTTGCATTAAGAGCAATAATCTCTATTTCGGAACCTAGATCTTCAATATCCAGCACGTATTTCGATAGATCATCAACCACCGAAACAACTGAGTTAATTGATTTTGAAAGTTCATTCCCATTTTCAATACTTTTCTTAAGCCCGTTAGAAATTGCTACCAATTCTTCTTTCATACTTTTAAGAGAACTTTTACTAGAGTCATCATTTTCATTCAGCAATGAAGTAGCTTCGATAAAAATGCTTTTAAAATTCTCCCCAACTTCTCTTAGATCGGACAAAATGGCATTTACTGCATCAATGAATTCTTCAATTGATTGTTTAAGCTGTATTGACTGAAGATTGCAAATATCAAAAATAAATCCAAGTTTTTCATCTAATTCTTCATTTTCCCCGCTATTTAGGATAGAACCAATTTTTTCAGAAACATCATCCAAAGAACTTTTTGCATGTTCAAGTCTTTGCCTAGTGATATCATGGATTTGAATTGAGGTCACTATATCATAAATATTTTTTGAAACATTTGAAGAAATAATTGAAATCTTTTCAGTTTTCTTTACACGTTCTTCATACATTAAATGAAAGGCATTTATTGAATCCTGACTTTGATTTATTACTACATCAGATTGCCTTGATTGGTCAATTTCTAATTTTGTCAGATTAATTATTGAATTATTTAATTCGCTAATAAGGAAAATTGATTTTTTTAAAATGACTTCAGCTTTTTCCTTAATCATGCCCGAAAGTTTGTCGACAGTTTCTGCAAGGGCATAAAATCCTTGATCTTCTGTTCCTAACCGCGCACTTTCAATTTTAGTTGATATTCCAAGCATGCGCAGGTTTTTAACAATTTTATCGAACCCGCTAATCTGATCATAAATAGCTTCAATACTTGGCAGAATTTTTTGAAGTTCTGATTTATCATTTATTATTTCGCCTAATGAAGATTTAAGGTAGCTTCGGAATTCAGTTAAAAATTCTTTAAGGTCTGAAATTCCTTTTTGGAGGATATCATCTGAAACCGCATCAGCAGCTTGAGTAGCAATATGTGTAAGTATATTTGAAGTATAAGAAAACTTTCTGAGTTTATTGCCAATTTCTAAAAAATCCTTTTCGGAGTTTGTAGAAATAAGATTAATACTGCTTATGGTTTCTTCTAAATTTCTATTTAGAATATCAATATGGATGAGATTTTTAGTATCATCTATAAAATTCTTCCCGTCAGAATCGCCATTAGAATCAAATGAAGTCAAAATATTCCTTTTTTATGACAAATAGATTATTTATTCCAAAACATTTTTATCCTTAATCTAATTATCGACAGCAGAAAGTTTTATTAAAAATTTAATAAGCAAGTGATTGAATGTGGCGGTTAACGCAGAATTTTAAAGGCTAAGCGTATTTATTATTAATTAGGAATTGGGAACAGCGAAGCAAAGCTTGTTATGTAAGTTTACTAGAGAGACATTATTTTATCAGCAATAATTTGCGAATTTTTTGCGAGTATCTTTGGCTAAAATATATAGCATCAGGATAATTTTTTAAACGCACTACATAAGAACCATTAAACATTTTTTCAATTTTTTCGATCAATTTTGTATTTATTATTGTATTCCTGTGAATTCTTAAAAAGGATTTTTCCGGGAGTGTTTCTTCCCAGCTTTTAAGGGATTTTTTTATAAGAATTTTTTCACCTGACTTTAGGATGACTTCAGAATAATCGTCAGCAGATTTTATTATTACAATATCTTCTAAAACCGCCAAAATATGTTTTTCCCCGGATTTAAAGATTACTCTTTCATCCTGAGAAATTAAGGTGCTATTTACATGAATAGGAGAGCTTGAAATCTTCAAATCTTCAATTCTTTGCAATCGTTTTGATACTAATTCTAAAAGTTTCTTTGCCCTAACAGGTTTAGAAATGTAATCATCGGCGCCAAGTTCCATAGCGCGCTGAACATCTTTGATATCAGTTCTTGCAGTTAAGCAAATAAAAGGGATAAATGCAGTTTTTTTGTTTTGATTCAGATGTTTTTTTACTTCAAATCCATCCATATCCGGCATTGTTAAATCACAAATAATTAAATCAGGGAGAATAGAAAAAGCTTTATCAATTCCGGTTTTTCCATTGGTTGCTTCGGATACATCGAAGCCTTCCATCTTAAACATTTCAGTGATATCTTCTCTAATAGAAGAATCGTCTTCGATTATTAGAATTTTGTTTAGCATATTTAATTTAAATCGTTTATTTTTTTATCATTATTATAAATTTAGTTCCCACACCTAATTTACTGTCAAAGGAAATCTCACCTTTGTGAATTTCTACATATCTTTTTATAATAGTTAATCCTAAGCCCGATCCCTTTATACCGCTGCTGTTTTTTGCCCTGAAAAATGGCTGAAATAATTTATTCTGATCTTCTTGCGGTATCCCTATACCTTTATCCTGCACAGTAAACTTTAATGACTCATTTTCTTCTTCAACTGTGAACTTCACATCTCCACCATCAGGCGAATATTTAATTGCATTATTCAAAAGATTAGTTAATATATGATTTAATATCTGAATATCCGCCACTACTTGTCTTTTTGAAAGCATATAATTAAAAACGATATTTTGATTCGGCAATGACTGCAGTTTTATTTGTTCTATAATTTCAAAGCAAAATTCTTTTAGATCAAAAGAAGAAAGGTTTAATTCAATTTTTCCTCTTTCGCTTCTATTTAAAGTCAATACTTCATCAAGCAGCGAATTTATGACTTGCACGGAATTCTGAATTCTGTTTAAATGTGTGGTTATCTTTGACTTATCCCATTTGGAATAATATAATTCCAATAAATCTGCCGAGCTTAAAATCGAAGTTAAAGGGGTTCTAAATTCATGTGAAGCCATTGAAATGAAATTAGTTTTTACTTCGTTTAGTTCTTTTTCCTTTTTAATCGACTCTAAGATAGTTCTTTCCATTTCTTTTTGGTTAGTATTATCAATTAACATGGCAGTTATTCCATCCGGTTTTTTCCCAGGAATTCCGAAAGGTGATTTATAGCAAATTACCGGTACATTATTATTGTATTTATTCGGGACAAATGTTTCATAAATCACTGTTTTATTATCGTTCATAATTTTTTCTTCATTCTGCCTGATAATTTTTGCTGTTTCAGCAGGTACAAGATCAGCAATAGTTTTACCCAGTACCATATCTCGGCTGATTCCGAAGAACTCTTCAAATGATTTATTGACTTCAGTAATTCTGAATTCAGTATCTTCAACATAAATTACATTAGGTATCGTATCGATTAGGGTTCGGAAGAAAATATTCTGTCTTCTTATTTGTCCGGTTTGTTCTTCCAGAAGGTCTTCGAGATGTTCCCGGTATTTTTTTAGTGCATTTTGCTGTACTAATTTTTCAGTAATATCGCTTATGCTTCCAATCATTGCCTGCGCAATACCTTTTTCATCTCTCACAACAATGAATTGATCTCGGAACCCTAGATAAATTCCTGATTTATTTTTAAAACGATATTCGATATAATATGATTTGCCATTATCGCCATGCATTGACTCAGCAACTAATTTTTCTACTTGATCAGCATCATCCGGATGAATTAGCTCAATAACTTTTTCAATCTGCATTGTACAAAATTCTTCAACAGTATAACCGGAAATTTTTTCAAAAACCGGACTTATATATTCATAAGAATTTGTAAGCAAATTTCGTTTATACGAAGCATCCAATGAATTCTCAAGTACTTCGCGAAAATGACTTTCACTTTCACGTAATTTTTCTTCAGCAATTTTCCGATTTGTAATATCATTTATAAAAGTTACAAATTTTTTCTGTGTTGTCATATAATGCGCGTTAACTTCTACATCTATAATTCTCTTATTTGCGCATTGATGACGTGATTCAAATCGGTCATAGCCTATATACATTATCTTTTTAAAATGCTTCTTTAAGTCCGGCGACTGCTCATTTGCTTCTATATCCTTAATATTCATATTCAAAAGTTCTGTCCTTGAATAACCAATCATTCTGCAATAAGCATCATTTACATCCAGTAAATTACCATCGTTATCGGCAAGCCAATAACCATCTAGAGAAGTATTGATTAAGCTTAAATATCTTTCTTCACTTTCTTTCAAAGAATTTTCATACAGTTTACTTTCTGTAATATCAACATTCGTAACTCTTCTGCCGTGGTAATTGTTTTGTTCATCAGTGATTGGACTGCATGTGTGGCGAATATATTTTATTGCACCCTGCTTATCTATTATTCTAAACTGTAGTGCTTTTACTGTCTCTTCCCTCTTATGATTATGATATTTTCTATAGTGGTCTTCAAATATTGTAATATCTTCCCCATATACTATGTCAAATTGCAATTTCGGATTTGCTATGAACTCCTCTGCCGTATACCCTGTTACCCTTTCGCATGAAGGTGAGCAATACTTAAAATTCGAATCGGGCAATACCCAGAACTCCCATTCATAAGCATAGTTTGATATTGTCCTAAACATCAATTCCTGCTCTTTTATCTTCTTATCATAGCTATGCTTATACAAAGCAGTCTCTATTGCTACTAGCAGCTCTCTATTATCATACGGTTTTATTAAGTATCCGTATGGGCTGGTTTTCTTTACACGGTCTACTGTCATATTATCTGAATAGGCAGTAAGGAAAATAAAAGGTATATCTGCAAACTTCTGTATCTCTGCTGCTGCTGAAATACCGTCAACCTTGCCCTCGAGGTTAATATCCATTAGGATTAAGTCAGGTTGTTTTTCTTTTGCTATTTCGATAGCTTCTTTTGCAGAAAAAGCAATTCCAACAGTATTATAATTTGATTTCCTTAGTAAAAATTTAACGCTCTCC
>JAJXTM010000078.1 GCA_021783875.1 Bacteroidota bacterium | reverse complement strand
CGCTCAATTGACCCCTCGCGGTAAACTTATTAATTATGAAATTAAAAAATCAATTATTAAAAGTAAACGCCGTTATACTTATGATGAAGTTCAGGATATTATTGATAATGAATCCGGAGATTATTCGAATGAAATTTTAAAGCTAAATAAATTAGCCCAAATTTTAAGAAAAAAAAGATTAAAGGAAGGCAGCATTGAATTTTCTACCCCTGAAGTAAAATTTGATCTTGATGATAATGGTGTACCGGTAAGTGTATACAGGAAAGAAATAAAGCAAAGTAATATGCTAGTTGAAGAGTTTATGCTTCTCGCAAATCAAATAACGGCGAAACATATTGCTAGTCCAAAAAAAGGAGATATTAAACCGTTTATTTATCGTGTTCATGACTTACCTGATGGAGATAAGATTAATGAATTTGCAAAATTTGTGAAGTCCCTTGGTTATAATTTTGATATTTCGGCAGGTTCAAAGTCAAATCAATTTCAGAATCTAATTGAGTCAGCTCGTGGAACACAGGAAGAAGTTTTAATTAACGAATTAGCTATCCGTTCTATGGCAAAAGCTGTTTATTCGGCTAATAATATTGGACATTTCGGATTAGGATTTAAATATTATACTCATTTTACCTCACCCATTAGGCGGTATTCAGATTTAATAGTTCACAGACTTCTTTTTAAATATATAGATTCCGGCAATGATGTAAATTATACTTTCCCGAATCTCGTTGAATTATGTGAACATATTTCCGCGTGTGAAAGAAGTGCAGTCGATGCCGAAAGATTGTCTGTTAAAATCAAACAAATAGAATATTTGCAAAATCATATCGGTGATGAATTTGATGCTCTGATTTCTGGGATTACTCATTTCGGTATTTTTATTAAAATATCTAATATACTTGCTGAAGGACTGATAAGACTTCGTGATATGGCAGGAGATTTTTATGTTTATGATGAAAAAAAATATTCATTGTTCGGAAGGTCAACAAAAAGACAATTTCGATTGGGAGATAAAATAAAAGTTAAACTGGTTCGAGCTGATATTGAAAAATCTGAATTGGATTTTATTATAATTGATTAAAATTTATCATGATCTATGAGAAGATTTTTTCTTTTGTTAAATACTCTCTTTTTTTTTCTTACTTCCTCGCTTCTCTGCCAATTCGGTCAAAATAAGGTTCAATATAAGAACTTTGATTGGTTTTATATTCAAACTAAACATTTTGATATCTATTTCTCGGAAAAGGGGACCAAGCTCGCTGAATTTGCTTCAAAAGCTGCCGAAGAATCTCTGACCGAAATTGAGAAAAGTTTAAACCACCAAATTAAAAATCGCATAACAATTATTATTTATAACTCAACTAATGATTTTCAGGAAACTAATGTTACTGATGAATATTTAAGTGAAGGTATCGAAGGTTTTACTGAAATATTTAAGAACCGTGTTGTTGTTCAGTTCATGGGTAATTATCCGGAGTTCAGACATTTAATTCATCATGAACTAACTCACGCTGTTATGAATGATTTGTTTTACGGTGGATCATTTCAAAATATTATTACTAATAATATTTCACTTAATCTTCCACAATGGTTTAATGAAGGAATGGCTGAATATCAGTCCTTAAATTGGGATATTAACTCTGATATTTTTATGCGTGATGCTATCGTCAATGAACTTCTACCGGATATTGACCAACTGCAGGGTTATATTTCATATAGGGCAGGAGAATCAATATTTTATTATATAGCAGAAAAGTATGGGAAAGAAAAGATCGGTGAATTAGTTCATAAAATTAAGTCTGCAGGAAATCTTGAAGAAGGATTTAAAGAAGCAATCGGTCTTTCTTTGAAAGAATTTAATGAACGTTGGAAAAAACATCTTAAGAAGGTATATTGGCCGGATATTGCAATCAGAAAGGATCCGGATGATTTTGCAAAAAGATTGACTGATCCCGAAAAGGGAGGCGGGTTCTATAATACAAGTCCCACCATTTCTCCACTTGGAGATAAAATTGCTTTTATATCTAATAGAAATTATTATTTTGATGTTTTTATTATGAGTGCAATAGACGGAAAAATAATTAAACGTCTGGTGAAAGGAAATCGCAGCGCCGATTTTGAGCAGCTAAATGTTGTTGCACCCGGATTAAGTTGGTCGCCGGATGAAAATAAAATTGCTCTCTCTGCAAAGGCAGAGGGTAATGATATTATTTATATTCTTAATGTCAATTCGGATAATAAAGAAATACTCCCTGTAAAATTGGACGGTATTAAAAGTCTAAGTTGGTCCCCGGATGGAAAAAATTTAGCTTTTGTCGGGCATAATTCTTATCAATCTGATATCTATATTTTTAATTTTGAATCAAAAAAAATTACTAATCTGACAGATGATATTTTTAATGATTCTGATCCTTCTTGGTCACCTGATAGTAAAAAAATTTTCTTTGCTTCTGACAGGGGAAATAATTTATCTCATTGCCTACTGTTAGATACTCTCAAAATTTATAATTATAGAAATACTAAGACAGATATTTATTCTATTAATATTGCAAATAAAGAAATTGAACGAATTTCCAATTTGCCCAATAGTAACCAGTTTTGTCCTGTTGTCGATCCAATTGGTAAAGAAATGCTTTTTATCTCGGATTTGAATGGAATTAATAATATCTACAAGAAAAAATTATCATTTGCAAAAAATGATACTTCAAAAAATATCGATGAATTAGTCTCTTTGCCCATTACAAATTCAATTAACGGATTATATCAACTTTCTTTGTCTAAAGATGGCAAAAAATTAATTTTTTCTTCATTATTCAAATCATCATATAATCTGTTTCTATTAGATAACCCGTTTGATATAAATTTAAAAACTTCCTCTTTAACTCCAACAATTTATGAATCTGAACTAAATAAAATGAGAAATAAGAAAGTCAAAATAGAACAGCTTTCTGCTAATATTGATTCTTTGAATAATGCTTCTGCTTTAATCAAATTTAAAAACGGATCCGATTCTTCAAATGTATATGGTGATACAATTCAAATAGATTTTAATAATTATGTGATTGATAATAGAAAAGAATCTAATTCCGATACTTCCGTCATTAAAAAATCAAAATTAACTTTCGTCGGTAATCTTGATAAGAATGGTAACTACTTGGTAAATCGTTACAAAATTACATTTTCACCGGATATTATTTACGCTAATGCAGGCTATAGTTCCTTATTCGGCTTGCTCGGAACTACTGTATTGTCTTTTAGTGATGTATTGGGTAACTATAGAATTATTGGTCAAACTAGTTTACAAATAGATTTGAAGAATAGCGATTATGGATTAGCATATTATAATTTGAAAGATAGATTAAACTATGGTATTGAGACTTTCCATTCTGCTCGTTTTGCATATTTGTCTAGATTAGGGGGAGCTAACTTATTTCGATTTAGAAATTATGGAGCTGTAATTTCTCTCAGCTATCCTTTAGACAAATTCTACCGCATAGGGGGAGGATTTAGTTGGCTCAATGTAACTATGGAAAATTTAGATAATCCTGACGAACAAATGCTGCAATCATCTTTCCTTGTGCCTTCTTTGAGCTTTATTCATGATAATACTTTATGGGGTTATACTGCACCGATAGATGGTACTAGATATCGATTTGATGTCCTAGCAAATCCGGGCATTACTGGAAACAATCTTAGTTTCTATTCATTTCTTGGCGATTATAGAACTTATTTTAGTTTTTTCACAAGCTACTCATTTGCCTTTAGATTCTCTGGCGGATATTCAGATGGGAAAGATCCTCAAAAATTCTTCATCGGAGGAATGGATAATTGGATCAACAGGGAATTTGCAACTGTCAATATTCCATTAAACTCTCCTTCAGATTTTGCGTTTCTTACCGCTGCTTTGCCTTTAAGAGGTTATGATTATGCGCAGGAATTAGGTTCTAAATATGGACTGCTAAATATCGAATTTAGATTCCCTTTAATCAGATATCTAGTACCTGGTCCGATTCCGATTTTATTTAGCAATATTATGGGAGAAGCATTTTTTGATGCAGGAGCTGCATGGGATAGAAATTCGGAACTCAAACTATTTCAAAAAGATCCGCTTAATGGATTTAAATCACAGGACCTTTTAACTGGAACAGGACTAGGTGCAAGAATGTTTTTTATATACTTCCTTCTAAGATTTGATGTTGCTTGGGCTTATAATTTTAATAGATTTTCACAACCAAAATATTATATTTCTCTTGGGACTGACTTTTAGCTATTAGAAATATTACCCTAACTGGAATCAAAAATTTAAACAGCGAACTTAAAACTTATGCAAGTATTTATTTAGAAGGCTTCGGATCTGGTTTATTGGAAATATTTTTTGTCGGGTTTTTGTAATCTGTCTGATAGAAACCTGTACCTTTAAAGATCGGACCACTTCCGGCGCCGATTAATCTTTTTACTTTATTTTTGCATTTAGGACATTCGGAAATAGGATCTTCACTCATTTTTTGGAATAATTCGAAAGTATAACCGCAGTTATTGCATTTATAATCATATGTGGGCATAATCGACCTTAAAAAAAATTTAAATGTAAATTTAATGAAAATTTCGAAAATTTTCTATAAATTAACAGTACTTGTTATCTAAAATACAAAACACTCTAATTTGCAATCTCAAAAAAGTTGCATAAAAGTTTTAGTTTGTAGGCTTAATATATATAATAATTAAAAGCAAAAATCATTGTGAAAAAAAATATACTATTGTTATTGATGGCATTCCTATTTTCAGGATGCCTAAACTATATCCAAGATGTCTTTCTTTATCCTGATGGAACCGGAAAAATGAAAATTACTTTTTGGACAAAATTTCCGGATAATGAAAGCCTAAAGATTCTGGATAAAATAGGGATATTTAATCAGGACTCAATTAAAAATGAATTTAGTTCCAGCTTTACAAAAATTAATAGTATAAAAGTTTATAGCGATACGACTGATAGTACTACTCATGCTATTATTGATTTATCGTTTTCAAATATTGACTCATTAAATAAAGTCAAAGCTTTTACAGGATCGGAATTTTCACTGAAAGATGGGGCATCCGGACAAAAAATATTTTCTCAATTTATATCCCCAATTGCTACGGGTTTCGGAATTAATGGCGATGCATTTCATGTTAGTTATAAATATACTTTTGCTGGCGATATTATAACTCATAATGCAACAGATAAAGACGGCAGAACTTTAATCTGGAACTACTCTCTTGCTCAAATCGGAAGTGGAAAAACAATTTCAGTAACCTTCCGCCCTTTTAAACTTAAAGAAACTCCTCCCTGGATTTATGCATTATCAGGATTGGTCTTACTTATAGTTTTGATCTTTTTGATACGAAAAAAGAAAGATTGACACCCTTTTTATCAGATAAATAGATTAAGTTTTGCTTTTTTAATTACAGTTTATTGACTTACCAAGGTGATTTGTATATATTTCTTGCCTGTTTTTTAAAAATTATAAAATTTGGAAAATGGCTGAAAACGGTTACAAAATTTTTTCTGGTAGTTCAAATACTCAATTAGCTGAAAAAATTGCCGAAAAATTGAGTAGACCCCTTGGTTTTATCGAATTGAAGAGATTTAGTGACGGTGAAATTTGGAGTAAATATGGAGAAAACATCCGGGGATCGGAAGTTTTTATAATCCAATCCACTAATCCGCCAGCCGAAAATCTTGTTGAACTTCTAATCATGATTGACGCTGCTAAACGTGCATCAGCTAAAAGGATTACGGCTGTTATTCCTTATTTTGGTTATTCAAGACAGGATAGAAAAGATCAACCTAGAGTTTCAATTACTGCTAAATTAATAGCAAACTTAATTACTGTTGCCGGTGCTGATAGAATTATGACGATGGATTTGCATGCGGCTCAAATTCAAGGTTTTTTTGATATCCCTTTTGATCATTTGTACGGTTCAACAATTTTTAGCGGTTTATTTGATAAAATTAATGAAAATCTGGTTGTAGTTTCACCTGATGTGGGCGGAATTAAAATGGCTCGCTCCTATGCAAAAAGACTGCATGCTGATTTGGTGGTTATTGATAAAAGAAGACCTAAACAAAATCTTGCTGAAGTAGTCCACATAATAGGAAGTGTTGAGAATAAAGACGTTTTGCTGGTTGATGATATGATAGATACTGCGGGTACTTTTATCGGCGCTATTGAGGCACTTAAAAATAACGGCGCAAAGAAAATTTATGGCGCTATTACCCATCCCTTGCTCTCAGGGCACGCAATTGAAAGAATTAAGAACTCTCAATTGACAAAACTGTTTGTTTCAGATACAATTCCGCTTAGCAAGGATGCGGACGTAGATAAAATTTCAGTAATTACTGCTTCGGATATTTTTGCTGAAGCAATTAGGAGAACTTATCATAATGAATCGATAAGTTCACTTTTTGATATAGATAAAGGATAATAAGATTTGGAGTTACAATGGAAAAAATAATATTAAAAGCTAATATGAGAAATTCAATTAGCAAATCTTCACGCAGCAGTATCAGGAAAAACGGACATGTTCCGGGTGTGTTCTACTCGAAGCATGATACCCCAATTCCAATTGAAGTTACTGAAAAATCAATCAAACCTTTAGTGTTTACAGCCGAAACTCATTTGATTTCTTTGGAAATTGACGGCAAGGATAGTCATGAATGTGTAATAAAAGATGTTCAATTTGATCCCGTTACTGATAGAGTTGTGCATTTTGACTTATTGGGATTGACCGTAGGTGAGAAATTTCAACTTGAAGTTCCTATTCAATATCATGGGAATCCAGTCGGTGTTAAAGAAGGTGGCGTGCTTCAGCAATTTCTTCATAAATTAGAAATTGAATGCTTACCGAAAGATATCCCTCAGCACCTTAATATTAATATTCAGGATCTTAAGCTTGGTGACGCCATTCATGTTAAAGATTTGAAATTTGAAAATATTACAATATTGAACTTGGAAGGTTCTGTGATCGTTGCTGTTACTCATCCAAAAGTTGAGAAAGAAGCAACTCCTGAAGAATTAGCTGCTCAGGCAGAAGCTCAACCGGAAGTGATCGGTAAGGATAAGGAAGAAGAAGAATAGTTTATTCTTTTAATTATAAAGATTAAGATCATAAACAAGATTTGTAGTGCGTGTAATATTAGGCATCGGTAATCCTGGAATAAGGTATCAAAATAACAGACATAATGTCGGCTTTATGTTTTTAGATTATCTGGCAAATGCCCTTTCACTAAATTTTGTTCCTGCTAAAAGCAATTATTATTATGCTTTGGCTAAAGTTTCTGGACATCAGTTTGTTCTTGTGAAACCAAATTCCTTTGTTAATAACAGCGGACTGGCTGCTGCAGAATGTTTATTGACATTTAATGCTAAGATTGAAGATCTCTTAGTTGTTTATGATGATCTTAATTTAGAACCATCAAGAATTAGAATCAAATCATTCGGCGGAGGTTCTGGGCATAATGGAGTTTCTTCAATTATATATCATTTAAACTCAGATAAATTTCCAAGATTAAGAATTGGTATTGGAAAAAATTTTGCTGCCGGTAAGATGGCTGATTATGTTTTGTCAGATCTCCCTGAAAATGAAAAAACTCAATTCGTTGAATCATTTCAAGGAGGAAAAATCTTAGTCGAAGAGTTTATTAAAGGCGGTCTGCAAAGTATGCTGGATTGCAATAGCAAAATAATTAATAGCTATAAATCGCAATCTCTTAATGATATTGCACCTAATGAATTTTCAAATAAAATATAATTACTGAAATAAGAAAAGATTTTTAAATAACTTAAATATAAATCCCTGCTCTCATTTTTAATGAGGGCTATAATATCCATAGGGAGGTGAATCATAGGATGAGAACAAACGTATATGAAAGCGCCGTTATGATAAATGCTGCGCTTGATGACGAACAAATTGAAGTTGTAATTTCTCATATCAAAGAAACAATTACAAATAACGGCGGTGAAATTAGAGATACCGAAAACTGGGGCAGAAAAAGATTAGCTTACGTGGTTAAGAAAAGCAAGGTAGGCTACTATGTTATCTTCAGATTTGATGCTCCTGCAAGTATAGTTTCAAAGTTAGAAAGATTTTATAGCTTGGATGAACATGTTATTCGGTTTCTAACAATTAAGCTCGATGCTGATGCTATTGAATATTTAGAGAAAAATAAAAATAGCTCACTTGCTGATACTGTAATTGTTGCGGAACCAAAACTTGATGCTCCCGTTGCTGAATTAGATGAAATCCCAAAAGAAATTGCTAAATAATTTTTAACATTGTATTATGGCAGAGGTCTATCAATGTCTGAATTAAAAATGCCGGAAATAAATTATGTAGTTATTGCCGGAAATCTTACTAAAGATCCCGTTTACCGGCAAACGACAAATAATACTCCGGTTATTAATTTTTCTATCGCTTCAAATAGAAAATACAAAAACGGTGAGAATCATTGGCAGGAAGAAGTTTGCTATATAGGTATTGTTGCTTGGAATAGACTTGCTGAAAATTGCCGTGATTGGTTAAAAAAAGGTTCTGCAGTTCTGGTTGATGGAGAATTACAGACCAGAAGTTGGAAATCGGAAGAAGGATTTATCCGAAATATAATAGAAATCAAAGCAAGAAAAATTCAATTTTTAAATAAACACCCTAAATTGAATGGATCCGATATTGGTTCTGAAAATTATAGCTATGAAGATGAAATCCTTTCTGAAGAAGAAAATTTCGATTTTACGGAAGATTCATTTGATAAATTTTTATCAAATGAAGAATCAGATTTATTAAAGTAATTAGGTTTAGAAATGAAAAAAGAAATTAAAACAAAAAAAGTTTGTAGGTTTACTCAGAATAAAGTTAAGTATATTGACTATAAAGATGTCAAATTGCTGCAGAGATACGTTACTGAACAAGGTAAGGTTATTCCTAAACGAATTACCGGTACAAGCTCTAAATATCAAAGAGAATTGTCAGTAGCTATTAAACGCGCTCGCCACATGGCATTACTTCCTTATGTCTCTGATACGGTTAGATAGTAAATTAAAGGAGTTTAAAATGAAAGTTATATTAAGACAAAATCATGAAAGCCTCGGCGAAGTAGGTGATGTTGTTATCGTTAAAGACGGATTTGCCAGAAATTTTCTAATTCCGCGTAAAATTGCCTATGCTGCAGTTAAAGGAAATATTCTTGCTTTGGAAGAAGAGAAAAAAAATATTTCCAAAAAGAAAGAGCAGGAAATGCATGTAGCCGAAAAGCTGGCTGTCGAATTAGAGAAAATATCGGTTACTATTCCTGTCCAAGTTGGCGAAGAAGATAAAATATTTGGTTCTGTTACTACGCAAATGATTGCTGATGTACTTAAAGAAAAAGGACATGAGATTGATAAAAGGAAAATTGAAATAGATGAAGCAATAAAATCATTAGGAATTTATAGCGTATCTATTAAACTTCATCCTAATGTCGCTGCAAAAGTTAAAGTTTGGGTTGTAAGAGAGTAAAAGGGGCAATTTTATAAAAAAAAGGAAAGCGTTGCTTTCCTTTTTTAGTTTTAAAGAATTCAAAAATTTTTATCTGGCACTTATCTGATTAGATTTTATCATTTTTGCAATTTCAACAGTTCCATTTTTACTTATAGTTTTTATGGCTTCTGTAGATAATTTTAATGTTACAAAACGATTTAATTCCTGTACCCAAATTCTTTTCTTTTGTAAATTAGGTAAAAATCTTCTTTTTGTGCGGTTGTGGGCATGAGATACATTATTTCCGGTCATAGGACCCTTGCCGGTTAATTGACATCTTCTGGACATTTATCGCTCCTTAAACTTTCTCAATTATAAAATTTTGAATATCAAATATAATAAAATAATTTGGAAAAAATAGAGTCCCGGGAAAAAAAATTTCAGTTTTATACGAATAGTCTTGATTATTGCTATGTGATTTTTATCTTATAAATGTGAAATTCAGTTAATTTTCTCATTTCTAAAGTTTTTTAATACTAAAGCTTTGACAAATTGAAAGGAGCATTTTATGGAATATTTTGAACTTCACCCTGAAACCCCCCAAAATCGCTTTTTAAATAAAGCGGTAGAAGTATTAAAAAAAGGCGGAATAATTATATATCCTACAGATACTATCTATGGAATCGGTTGTGATATTTTCAACAAGGAAGCTTTAAAAAGAATATTCAATATAAAAAATGACGGCAAAAATAAATTATTTAGTTTTATTTGTTCAGACCTAAAAGATATTTCCAATTATGCAAAGGTCTCAGATTCAGCTTATAAAATAATTAACCGTCATTTACCCGGACCGTATACTTTTATTTTGCCTGCCGCAAAACAGGTACCTAAAAAACTCTGGAGTAAAAGAAAAACTGTGGGTATTAGAATTCCGGATAATAATTTAACTTTAACCCTAGTGAATATGTTAGGAAAT
>JAJXTM010000077.1 GCA_021783875.1 Bacteroidota bacterium | reverse complement strand
ACTAAAGCTTGGTCGTTATCGCCGTTTATTACCGCCTGAGCAGCCGTATTAATAGCATCGCTTTTTTTACCTGCACCTTCTTCAAAAATAGCAAGATTTAAAAGATATGAGGGGTCGGTTTCATGCCCTACTACTGCTTGCTTTTCAAGATTCAAAGCATCCGCAAATTTCCCTAAGTCATATAATACCAAAGCCCGGGTATCCTGATACATTGAAAGATTCGGGGAGTTTGTATTTTTTGCTATATCGATTGCTCTTGCTGAGTATACATCTGCAGAATCTAAACCTACCTTCTTTTGTGCGAGAGTATATGCCACTTCATTATAAGGATTCATTCTTAATTCAGGAGGGATTATTTCAAAGTATTGGCTGACATAAAATAAAGCAGAATCAACTTTACCCAAATCTAGGAAAGCCGAGAATATATTGGCTTTGGCAATACCGCCGTAGCTGCTTTCAGGATAATCCCGGATAAATTGTTTTAAGGCTTCAATTTTTTGTACCGGGTCCTTCATGGTGGCAGCCTTTTTTATAGCATCTATATCAGGGGTTTGAGCAAAACTTGATCCCAGCAGAACAAAGAAGAGAAATAATAAACTTATGATAAATTTATTTCTTTGAAATAACATTTTAATCTCCTGCATTATTATTTTTTAATAATTAGAATTTAAAGCTAAGGTTTTTCTGTAATATATGCTTAAGGAAAGAAAAAATAAATACTTGATTCAAAGATTAGATTCCTGCCTTAATTGGAATGAAAATGAATGTGTAACTTAAAAGATGATTTTTTAGCAAATGTGCTTATTTTGATCTTGGATAATGAATATCTGTAAGAAATGCAATATTTAGATTTTTATACTGAGACAATAATTTATTTGATATTCTTTTTAATAATAGGTAATTTTAAATATTAAATTAAAAAATAATGAGTAATATAAAAGCAATCATACCTGTAGCCGGAATAGGCAGCAGATTAAAACCTCATACATATTCAACTCCAAAAGTCTTACTTAATGTCGGGGGGAAACCAATTATAGGCCATATATTGGATAAACTTCTAGAAGAAGATATTACGAGCGCCACCTTTGTTATTGGACATTTGGGGAATATGATTAAGGATTATGTTAAGAAATCATACCCTTCAATTAAGGCGGATTTTGTACAGCAAAAGGAAATGGAAGGATTGGGGCATGCAATCTATACGGCTATTCCTACCTTCGATTCAAATGAAATTTTTATTATCCTAGGCGATACTATCTTTGATGTAAATCTTAAAAAAGTATTTAAAGAAAAACAAAGTTCGCTAGGGGTTAAAGAAGTTGATGACCCAAGCCGGTTTGGCGTTGCAATTATGAAAAACGGATTAATTAACCGGTTGGTAGAAAAACCGCAGACTCCTGTATCTAAATTGGCATTAGTGGGTCTTTATTATATATCAAATACGGATTCTCTAGTCAATAGCCTAAATCAATTAATAAAAAACGACTTCCGCACTAAAGGCGAGCTTCAATTAACGGATGCTCTGCAATCAATGATCGAATCCGGTAACAAGATTACTACTTTTCCCGTTGAAGGCTGGTATGACTGCGGAAAACCCGAAACTCTTCTTTCAACTAATAAATTTTTACTTGATAAAAAAAGCACATTTAATAAATATGAAAATGTCGTTATAAATAATCCCGTATTCATTGCCGATGATGCAGAAATTTCAAACTCCGTAATCGGACCTTATGCAACTATTGATAAAGGATGTAAAATATCCGAGTGCATTATAAGAAATTCAATAGTCGGAACAAATGCACATGTATCACGATATCTTTTGGAGAATTCTATAATCGGAAATAATTCTTTAATCAGAGGTAATTATAAAAGACTAAATTCCGGTGACTCATCTGAAATAGATTTTTATTAATCAAAATTTAACAAAAAATAAGAAAGAAATATAATGTCATACTTTTTCACTTCTGAATCGGTTTCTGAAGGCCATCCGGATAAAGTAAGCGATGCAATTTCCGATGGAATTTTAGATGCAATCTACAAAAAGGACCCTATGGCTAGGGTTGCTTGTGAAACATTTGTTACTACAGGATTAGTGCTTGTCGGCGGAGAAGTCACTACTAGCGCATATATAGAAGTTCCTGATATTGTTAGACAAACTGTAAAAAATATTGGCTACACAAGCGCCGATTATAAATTTGATTCCGAATCTTGCTCAGTACTTAATGCAATTCATTCTCAATCGCCTGATATAGCGATGGGAGTCGATAAAGGCGGAGCGGGAGACCAAGGTCTTATGTTCGGCTATGCATGCGACCAGACTCCTGAACTAATGCCTATGCCGATCATGTTTGCACATAAACTTGTTAAGAAGTTAGCTGATATTAGGAAAAACAATATAAAATTAATGCCGTATTTACGACCGGATTCGAAATCTCAGGTTACAATCGAATACGACGACCTTAATAGACCGATTCGAGTAGATACTGTAGTTATTTCTACCCAGCATGACGGAGATGTCAAACAAAGCAGAATAAAAGAAGACGTTATTAATTATGTAATAAAAAAGATCATTCCTGAGAAGTATTTAGATAAAAAGACTAAGTATTTTGTTAACCCGACCGGTAGATTTGAAATCGGCGGTCCTCATGGCGATAGCGGACTTACGGGAAGAAAAATTATTGTTGACACCTACGGCGGATGGGCGCCGCACGGCGGCGGAGCTTTCTCCGGTAAAGACCCTTCTAAGGTCGATAGAAGTGCTGCCTACGCAGCAAGACATATTGCAAAAAATGTTGTTGCAGCGAAACTTGCAAAAGAATGTTTAGTCCAGGTTGCTTATGCAATCGGAGTTGCCCAACCGGTATCTATTTTTGTTGATACCAAAGGTACCGGAAAAATTCCCGATAAAGAAATTTCTAATATGATCTCTAAAGAAGTTGACTTAACTCCAAAAGGTATAATTGAAAGATTAAAATTGAGAAGACCGATTTATCAGAAAACTTCCGCTTATGGTCATTTCGGACGTAATGATAAAGACTTTACATGGGAGCAATTAGATTTGGTTCCGGTATTTAAAAAATATGCATAGATAAATTAAAATAAGGAAATAATTATGAGTCAAACGGACGTAAAACAGGAAATCGGAAGTCTAAAATATAAAGTTAAAGATATTTCATTGGCTGAATGGGGAAGAAAAGAAATAAAACTTGCCGAAATTGAAAT
The DNA here is from genome assembly GCA_021783875.1 of Bacteroidota bacterium. GTDB lineage: Bacteria > Bacteroidota > Ignavibacteria > Ignavibacteriales > Ignavibacteriaceae > FEN-1297. Next base: position 7,262 of record JAJXTM010000077.1, on the reverse strand, counting down.
GCCCGGTTTAATGTCATTGAGAAAAGAATACGGTCAGAGCAAACCATTAAAAGGCGCACGAATAGCGGGCTGCCTTCATATGACAATTCAAACCGCTGTCCTGATTGAAACTTTAGTGGAATTAGGTGCCGAAGTTAAGTGGTCTTCGTGTAATATTTTCTCTACTCAGGATCATGCTGCCGCTGCAATCGCTGCTGCAGGTATTCCGGTATTTGCATGGAAAGGAATGAATGCGGAAGAATTTGATTGGTGCATCGAGCAGACTTTATTCTTCGGTGATTCAACTAAACCATTAAACATGATTCTTGATGACGGCGGCGATCTTACGAATATGGTTCTTGATAAATATCCTGAACTCGTTTCATCAGTGCGCGGTATATCCGAAGAAACTACAACGGGTGTGCATCGTTTATATGAAAGAGTTGAAAAAGGAACTCTTCCTGTCCCTGCAATCAATGTAAATGACTCAGTTACAAAATCTAAATTCGACAATAAATATGGATGCCGCGAATCCTTGGTTGATGCTATCAGAAGAGCTACTGATTTGATGATGGCAGGCAAAGTAGCAGTCGTCGCCGGTTATGGCGATGTCGGCAAAGGTTCCGCTCAATCATTAAGAAGCGCTGGTGTAAGAGTAATTGTAACTGAAATTGATCCTATTTGCGCACTTCAAGCAGCTATGGACGGTTATGAAGTTAAGAAAATGGTAAATGCCGTTCCAAGAGCTGATATTATTGTTACTGCTACCGGCAATAGAGATATCATTACTGCAGAACATTTTAAGTTAATGAGAAATAATGCAGTTATCTGCAATATCGGACATTTCGACACGGAAATTGATATGGCTTGGCTAAATAAAAATTATGGCTCTACTAAGGATACTATAAAACCTCAAGTAGATAAATACTCAATAGAAGGAAAAGATATTATAATCCTGGCTGAAGGACGATTAGTAAATCTCGGCTGTGCAACAGGACATCCTTCCTTCGTTATGTCAAATTCCTTTACTAACCAAACATTAGCTCAAATCGAACTTTGGAATAATGCCGATAAGTATGAGAAAAAAGTTTATATGCTTCCTAAACATTTAGATGAAAAAGTTGCAACTCTTCACTTAGAAAAAATCGGCGTTGAACTCGATAAATTAAATCCTGTTCAGGCAAAATATATCGGTGTTACTGTTGACGGACCCTTTAAACCGGATTATTACCGGTATTAATTTCTAACGATGTCTAAAATTAAAGGCTGAATTTTTTTCAGCCTTTTTTTAATAAATCTTCTAAAGCATCATTTAAAAACTCATATTTAAATCTAAATCTATTATTAAGCAGCTTTTCAGGTATAATCCGCTGACTTGAGGAAATTACTCCGGCTACTTCACCCAGAACTATTTTTAAAGCAGAAACCGGCACCGGAAAGAAAGAAGGTCTCTTTAAAATCTTACCTATGTTATTTGCGAAATTCTTCATTAAAACCGGATTCGGCGATGCTGCATTCAAAGGTCCGCCGATATTATCGTTATCCAAAGCAAATAAATAAATATTTAAGATATCTTCAATATGAATCCAGGGAAACCATTGCTTTCCGTTTCCGATCGGTCCTCCTATAAATAACTTAAACGGTAAAAGCATTTGCTTTAAAGCGCCTTCTTCTGAATTAAGTACTATCCCTGTTCTTATGTTCACTCTCCTGACATTAGAACTTTCAACAATTATGGATTCATTTTCCCATTGTTTACAAACACTTGAAAGGAAGTCATTGCCCGGAAGAGAACTTTCTGTAATTATTTCATTGCCTTTGTTACCGTAATAACCTACTGCCGAAGAGGAAATAAAGACCGATGGCTTGACGGAGGAGCTGTTTATGGATTGTGCTAAAATTCTTGTGCTTAATGTTCTGCTTTCCAAAATAATTTTTTTATAATCATTGTCCCATCTACGCTCAAATAAATTTGCACCGGCAAGATGAATGACTGCATTTACTTCATCGAAATTTACTTCCTTGCTTAATGGGCTTATATAATTCCAATTAATAAATTCAGCATCAATCCTCATATTGTCTTTTGCCCTTTTAACATCTCTGGAAAGGACAATAACCTTATCACCGCGTGATATTAATAATTTACATAATCTCGACCCGATTACTCCGGTTGCACCTGTCAGAATGATTTTTTTAGACATTTTTAATAATTCTCTTAAAAGTTAATAGTATTCAAAGTTTAGTAAATTCATACTTATAATTTATAATTTTTTAAAGTAAAATCTCATTAAATCTTGACACTCATTTAAAAAATGATAAATTTGCAATAGGGAAAAAATAAAAGGGAAGAAATTATACAGGATAGGGGGAAAACTATTCTATTATACTAATCAATATGATCTCTTTATTAGGCAATTAAAAGATAAAATTTCTTCATCTTATCTTATTGCACCCGTCATTAATTAACTTTATAAATATTTGTGGGGAGTCTTTATGAAAAAGTTTTTGTGTTTATTCTTTTTTTTAATATATAATATTTCAAATTTTGCTCAACTTGCTGACCATATAGTTATTGCAGAGGTGTACGGCGGCGGCGGGGGAACTGGCGCAACTTATAAATATGATTATATTGTGCTTTATAACCCGACTTTAACTTCCGTTGATCTATCAAGCTGCTCAGTCCAATATGCAAGTGCAACAAGCTCCAGCTGGGCTGTAACTCCCTTAACCGGAAGCATACCCTCTCAGAGCTATTATCTAATCCAGGAGAAAGCAGGGTCCCGTGGAAATGAATTACCTTTGACTCCGGCAGTCATTGGAAGTATTTCAATTGCATTCTCAGCTGGAAAAGTAGCCTTAGTTAATTCTGTTGATCCTTTAACATCAGCTAATCCGTTCGGTCTTCCTAATTTAATTGATCTTGTGGGTTACGGAACAGCTAATGGTTATGAGAATACACCGATGCGTGGTCCGAGCGATGCAAGTCAGGGTTTGAGACGAAAGGATAATAGCGGAAATTCTACATACGGCAGCAGCGGCTCAGGATGGGATTCCGATAATAATCTCGACGATTTCTATATCCAGGTAATTGACAGCAGTTTCTCTCCTCTCCCTGTTGAACTATCTTCATTTAATGCAAGTATTATTGAAAATAATTTTGTTCAACTCAATTGGCAGACTGAAACAGAAATCAATAATTTCGGTTTCGAAATTCAAAGAGCTGATAAATGGGCTGTGGATTGGAAAGAATTAGGATTTGTCGCTGGTAATGGTACGTCAAATTCAAAAAGAAATTATTGCTTTATTGATAAAAATATTTTGGACACTCAAAAATATTTTTATAGGTTAAAACAAATAGATCAAAACGGCTCTTTTTCATTTTCAGAAATAAAACAAATTAGTCTGGCGCTTCCGGCTCTTTTTGAAGTCTTTCAAAATTATCCTAATCCATTTAACCCGTCTACCGTTATCAGATACAATCTTAATACCGATAATTTCATTTCGATAAAGGTATTTGATATCCTTGGCAGTGAAGTAGCTTCGCTTGTAAATGAATTTCAAACCGCAGGACGCCATTATGTTGAATTCAATTCAAGTCAAACTAAAAGAATTAAATCTCTTGCTAGCGGGATTTATTATTATGTTATCAATGCCTATTCTGCTGACGGAAAAAAGAATCTTAGCGAAACTAGGAAAATGCTTTTATTGAAATAGAATCAATAAAATATTATGAAAAATAAAAATTTATTTTACATTACAAAGAATGCGCTGGATTTATTTTTCGGCATAGTTCTAATTGTGCTTACTTCGCCGTTTACTCTTATTGTAACTGTGATATTGTCTTTTTTATTTAGATCATCACCGTTTATTATTCAAGAAAGAGGGATCACTTATGAAAATAAGGCGTTTAAAATTATTAAATTTAAAACTATTAAACCTGATAAAACAAAAGAAATATTTATTAGTAATAATATCTTTTTCAAAAATCAGCTTGAGCAAAATGTTCCCGTGTTTTGCCGCTGGTTAAGAAGAAGTGGTCTGGATGAGCTTCCTCAATTAGTCAATGTGATAAAAGGCGAAATGAGCCTAATAGGTCCGAGACCATTAATGATAAATGATCTTGAAATATTGAAAAACAAATTTCCTGAATATTATTATAAAAGAAATCAAATAAAAGCAAAGCCGGGTATTACGGGTCTTTGGCAGACTTATGGTAAAAGAGAAGAAGGCGTTAAAAACTTGATCCTTCTGGATCTTGAATATGATAATATGTTTTCATTTTCGCTGGATATTAAAATAATTATTTCGACTATACCATTAATTTTAAAAGGAAAAAATTCGGATGCGATTTTAAATGGCAAAGGAGAAACAAAAGATTATCTCTCAATAGCATAAGAAATTATATAATCGGAATTATACAGTTCCAAATTTTGAATAATGCTGGTTTTTATTTAGAATATTTATATTCCTAATATTTCCACCAGCATTCGTCTGAAAATTCTTTACCGTTTATTTGAGCGACGGCTTTAATATAATTTTCTCCTGCTTTTAATTGAACCGAATTCCAGATAAATCGATGATCTTCGCTTTTGATTTTTCCGATTGAAGCGCCGTTTATAAATAATGCAGCTTCGTCTGCATTTGAATAAACTTTTACATTGATTAAAGATGTATCTCTCCGGGTATATCTTTTATCGGTAATATGAATCATCGGAGCTGGGTTCCAATTGACTTTGTACCAATAATAAGCGTCTTTCTTTGTTGCATGATCCTGTGTAATGATTCCTTTATCATTTATGCCGGGTTGAAATCCTTCTCGCCTTGAGTCAGACGCAAAATCAAAACCGTTCCATAAAGTTGAGAACCAGATATATGGTCGTGCTTCGATTTCTTTCCAAACAATTTCATGGAAATCGGTTTGATATTCTTCCGGATGCCAAGGACCATCTGTACGCGGCTGCTTTGGATTATCTTCATGCTGATAAATGCTTGCTCCGGCACCGTATTCGCTCAGACCGATTGCTCTGTTAGGGTGCTCATTATGCCATTTATCAAGATATGTTCCCAATTCCTGAGATTTACCGTTGTACCATCCGAAGTATTTATTTAATCCTAAAACATCTGTAACAAAAGCAGCAGGTATATCGCTATAATTTGCCGCAGCCGTAGTGTATCTGGTTGAATCCTCATTCTTTGCAAGCTCATTTAATTTTTTTACGAGCGAAACCGGATTGGGTCCTTTGACATTACCTAACTCATTAAAAATTCCCCAAAATAAAATTGAAGGATGATTATAATTTTGTCTTATTAATTCCTTGAGCTGCTGTTCGCAGTTTTTTGCGAATGAACTTGAAGTATCTATATGATTAACAAGCGGAATCTCCGTCCAAACTACAATTCCGTTTTTATCACAGAGCCGGTACATTTCCTGACCATGCTGATAATGGGCAAGCCGGACTATAGTAGCTCCGATATCTAGCATATAATTCATCTCTTCTTTCCGGTCGGAATTGGAGATTGCACGCCCCTCGTTTTTTTTATCTTCATGCAGACAAAAACCATGAAGCTTGTATGGTTTTCCGTTGAGAAAAAATCCTTTATCGGGATCGACTCTGAAATATCGTAAACCTAACGGCTGAGTTACTTCATCGCATAACCTATTATGGTCATAAATTGAAACCACAACTTTGTAAAGGTAAGGGTCTATTCTTCCATCCCAAAGGTGCGGACTGTCAATTGTAAAATTTTGACTGTAATCGGATCCTGAATTAGGATCAATGAAAATATTTTTTGATTTACTATTAACTATTTTTCCGCTTCTATCATATATGGAAGACTTTAGGATTATTTTCTTTTTTTTGTTTGAATCATTTCTCAATTTAGTTACAAGAAAAATATCGGCATGCTTTTCAGAAACATTTTTCTGTGTAATAAATATTCCGGGAGAAGCGTAATCAGTTAGTGAAATATGAACATTATTCGCAGCAATTAGTTTAACTTTGCGAAACAACCCTCCGTCCATTGTATAATCTGCGTCTAATGGTGCAAGATTAAATTCTTTAGAATTTTTTGGACCTGTATTATCTACTTTTACCGCTATAGTATTTTTTGTGCCAAAGTTTACAAATTTTGTTATATCAAAAATAAAAGCTGCATATCCGCCTTTATGTTCTCCTATAAACTTACCGTTAAGATAAACATCGGCAATCATATTAGCTGCGCCGAATCTTATAAAGATTATTTTAGAATTAAGGATTGCCGGGATTGAAAAAGATTTTCTGTACCAGCCAGGTCCTCGATAATAAGTACCTCCATCCTGCCCGTCAAGATTATTCCAAGTATTCGGAAGGGAAACGTTTTGCCAGCCCGAATCATCGTAGTTAATTTGATATGCATTTCCAAAATTACCTTTAGAAAATTTCCAATTTTCATTAAGAGGAATTTCGGTTCGCTTTTGAGCAAAAATGAAACAAATATTAAATAATGACAATATTGTAATAAGTAAAAAATTTTTCATTTTTATCCTTTCTGAAAAAGAAAGCTTTTTAAGCTTATGGAATAGTAACCTTGTAAAAATTGACCTTGCCCAATGAAGAAATCTCATATGTAATTAAATTAGCAGGAATAATAAAAGATTCTCCTTGATTGAAATTTTGCTCACCAGTACTAACACCTGATTTCCATGATATATTTAAAGCTCCATCGGCAATTAAATATATCTCCGGCTTATTTAAATTTTTAAAAGATTTATTAAATTTGCCGGTGATTTTAAAATTAGTGACTTCAAATTCTTCTGCCTTAGTCGTGTAAACGGTCTCGCCATTTATATTATTGGGATTTATAATTTTGTAGGATGAAAAATCATATTTAATGATTCCAAGAAGCGTATCGATGTCCTTAAATTTATTTGTAAGTCCGGCTCTTACCACGTTATCTGAGTTTGCCATACATTCGATAATATTTCCCTTTATATAAGCATGAGGAATGCCGGCATCAGTAAAGATTGCTTCTCCCGGTTTTAAAGTTATTATATTAAAGAAAAAGAAAGAAAACAATCCGATATCATTGCCGAATAAATCATATTGCACAAGAAATTGCGAATCCTGCAGCGATAAAGGATACCTTTTCTCTATCCGCTCTTTTATCCTTTTCATAATAGAAGAAAGTTTTATTTTATCATCATATCTGTGCATTAATTTAGAATAAATATTTCTTATCGCGTTTTCGGCTTCTTGATTGTTTGATGAATTTAATAATGTTTGCGGTATTTCCGATTCTGCAAA
>JAJXTM010000076.1 GCA_021783875.1 Bacteroidota bacterium | reverse complement strand
ATAAATAGTAAAATCATTCTTGGAAGCGAATGATGATCTTACAATTTTTACGGAATCTTCTGCTTTAAATATATTTAAAGAGTCGCGGTAAGATTCCATTCTATTTGATTTAATGACAAGTGTATCCAATTGCAATATTCTCAAAGAATCGATCTTTCCAGCTGTGTTAGTATCGGGTTTAACCATATAAGATGAATCTATTTGGGTTAAAATAGGATTTTTATCAATTAACGTATAGGAAGTGTTAGGATAATCTTCTAAATGATCGCCAAATATTTTTGTATTATTCTTCGAATTGCTAATTTGAACATTATTAAATGCATAAGATATTCTCGAATCCCGGAAATGGATTAAACTATCGGCTTTAATAATATTATCGGTTTCAACTATTTTAACATTATTAGACGCGATTGTTTTCCCCTCATTCTTGAAATATATAAGATTATCAGAAGTTAATCTTGATGAAGAATCTATAAGGACAACATTACTTTTGAAAACGGCTTTATCTAAATCAAAGAAATATTTGCCTGAGTCGGCAGTGAGAACAACTTTACTATCGGTCAGCCGGACTCCTGAGTTTGATTCAGCTTTTCGTTGATCCCCATAGTAAAAACCATGTTCGGTAGTTATAGTCAATGTATCCTGTTTAACTACTACATTTCCAATTAGCTCAGCATTATTTTCTGCTATATACCTGACGGCTTTGCTGCATGTAATAATAACATTTCCCTGTGTAATCACTACTGGACCAAATACAGTATCTATGGGTATACCATTTACCGTATGATGTACCTGCTTAGAACCCGTGACTACTATCTCCTGCTGCTGCTGTGAAAAAGCTATTCTTGTTAAAATCGGAAGTATCAATAATATTTTTAATAAAGACTTAATCATTTCTTATTTTTTAATGTATCATTTCTTGTAGCATAAGTTATATTATAAATCGTATAATTCCTTAGACTTTGATCAGATTCAAAACCATAACCTTGAATTTTTTCCTTTGGTGTAGTTATGGTTACAAATTTATCGGTTATGATTTTCCTTGTATTATTATTCCACATTAATTCCTGTGTTCTTAATACAACCCCGCTGTCATTTATTGCTACAACACTGTCAATAGCGTACAAATTATTATTTGTATTATCTACTCTTCCTTTTAAGGAGGTCAGAGTAGTAGTTTGGATTTGGTTTTCGTCATAAAAGTTCACTTTTACATTGCTGTCGAGAAGAGTTTCATTAGGATGATCAAACATTGTTAAATGACCAGCTATTAATAAAGCTTTTGTTTTTCCGGAGTCACTAAACGCAACGGTATCCATCCAGCTTTCCTGCAAAGGAAGTTTCGAAACGTTCAATGAAGAATCAATAGGCGGTTTAATATTTTGAGAGCTGCATCCGGCTATTAAAGCAACAAGGAATAAGGAAATGGAAAATTTCATCTTTGTCGGATACCAAGGTTTATCAAATCATGCAGATGCACAATCCCTACAGGTTTTTTCAAGTCGTCTATAATTACAAGAGAGGTAATTTTAAAATTTTCCATTTGCTGAAGAGCAAAAGAAGCTAAAATATTTTCTTTCATTATTTTTGGATTATGGGACATTATATCTATTGCTGAAAGATTTTTGATGTCTAAGGTTTTTTCCAATATTCTTCTTAAATCTCCGTCTGTAATTATACCGGAAAGCAATCCTTCATTATTAATGACGCAAGTTGTGCCTAATCTTTTAGAAGTAATTTCAAGAATCACATCTTTAATAGAAGCAGTTTCATTAACCACAGGAATTTTGCTCCCGGTAATCATAATTTCTTTTATCTCTAGAGAAAGTCTTTTACCTAAGCTGCCTCCCGGATGAAGATAAGCAAAGTCTTCTTCCGTAAATCCTTTTTTTTGCAGCAGCGCTATTGAAAGAGCATCACCTAATGCCAACGTTGCAGTAGTAGAGGCGGTAGGAGCAAGGTCATAAGGACAAGCCTCTTCTTGAACGTGAATATTAAGGAAGATATTACTTTGTGATCCTAATCTAGAATTATTATTTTCGGTCATTGCTATTAATGTGACACCTAATCTTTTAAGCATAGGAAGCAGATTCAAAATTTCTTCTGTTTCTCCGCTTTTAGAAATGAGGATAACAATGTCTTCTTTTCGAACCATTCCCAAATCGCCGTGTAATGCATCAGTCGGGTGCAAATATATAGCTGCCGTGCCAGTTGAATTAAGAGTTGCAACAATTTTTCGAGCAATTAAACCGGACTTTCCCATACCGGTTAGAACAATTCTTCCTTTAGAATTATAGATAGTCTGAACTGCCTTTGCAAAATCTTCGTTAATGCTGTTTAATAAACCTGAAACAGCTTCGGCTTCAATTCTTATTACTTCTTTACCTTTGGCAATTATTTCATTATTTGTCAATTATTTACCTCTTTGATATAAATGTATAAACTATTAATATTAGTAATGTTTGACAATTTTATCAATTGCCTTAATATCAATAAGTAAATCTTTTAGGTCATTTAACGGAAGCTGACTTTCCGAATCGCTTAATGCTTCTTTGGGATTAGGATGAACCTCAAGAAAGAGAGCATCTATTCCTACAGCTGCCGCTGCTTTAGCAAGCGGTTTAATAAATTTCGGTTCACCGCCGCTTATATTCCCTTTTCCGGGAAGTTGAACGGAATGAGTTGCATCCATAACTACTGGGTAGCCGAATTCTTTCATTATAATTAGTGCGCGCATATCGACTATAAGATTATGATATCCAAAAGTGGATCCGCGTTCAGTAAGCATAATTTTATTATTACCCGAAGAAGCTATCTTCTCAGCAACATGTTTCATATCGTCTGGCGCAAGAAATTGACCTTTTTTAACATTTACAATTTTACCGGTTTTGCCGGCAGCTATCAGCAGATCTGTTTGTCGGGATAAAAATGCAGGTATTTGTAAAATATCAACTATTTCGGCTGCCTTATTTATTTCTTCTATTGAATGAACATCAGTAAGAACCGGAATTCCAAATTCTTTTTTTACATTAGCCAATATTTGAAGAGCCTCATCATCGCCGATCCCAGTAAATGAATTTATATTAGTACGATTTGCTTTTTTATAACTTGATTTAAATATATAGGGAATGTTCAATTCACGAGCTATTAATTTTATTGCCTTTGCAGTACTAAAAACCAGCTCTTCGCTTTCAATGACACATGGACCGGCAATAAGAGCAAGCGGTTTACCGGAGCCAATAACAAAATCCTGAATTTTTATCATTTTTTTAATTACTTTATTTTACCTAATGAAATATAATTAATTTTGACATATTAACAGTAAAATTCTTAACCATTTCATTCTGCAATTAGTCATCCAATATTTATGTAATTTAAGTATAGTCCCTTTAACTTTCTACATTTTTCTTACCCTCAAAGTAGTGATAAAAAATACTATTTTGTAAGTTAGCATTAGTGAAATTTGTCTCTAGTAATATTAAAAATAAAGAGAACACAATCATGAGAAAACTTAGAAGGTTTTTATTCCAGATTTTTATTTTATTATTTGTAATAAATATCCAGTTCACAAATGCACAGCCAAAACCGGTGATGAATTCTTCACAATTAAAGCTTGCAATCGAAAAATTAAATGTAGTCGGAAGTGTTTTATACATTGCGGCTCATCCCGATGATGAAAATAATGCTTTACTAGCTTATCTTGCCAAAGGGAAATTGCTCCGCACAGGATATCTTTCACTCACGCGCGGTGATGGAGGGCAAAATCTTATTGGCATAGAGCAAGGTGATCTGTTAGGTGTGCTTCGCACTCAAGAATTATTGCAGGCAAGAAAAATTGACGGAGCTGAACAATATTTTTCCCGAGCAATTGATTTTGGATTTTCTAAATCTGCTAAAGAAACATTGGATTTTTGGAATAAGGATAAAATCCTTTCCGACGTTGTTTGGGTAATAAGAAAATTCAGACCTGATGTGATTATCACAAGATTTCAAGGGACTAAGGCTGATGGACACGGCAACCATACTGCATCAGAAATGCTAGCTGCAGAAGCATTTAAGATTTCTGGCGATTCAAGTAAATTTTCTGAACAACTTAAATATGTTAAACCATGGAAGGCTAAACGAATACTTTGGAATGCCTGGCTTCCAATACTTGAAAAACGTAAAGTAGATTTATCAAAGTTATTGAAAATTGATGTCGGAGGATATAATCCCCTTCTAGGCGAATCGTACACTGAAATAGCCGCACAAAGCCGAAGCATGCATAAAACTCAGGGATTTGGATCAGCAAGCAGCTTCGGTAAATTAACAAATTATTTTTTACCGATTGACGGCGTTCCTGCATCAAAAAGCATTTTTGAAGGAATTGATATGACTTGGAACCGGATTCAAGGTGGTGCAAAAATAGGTCGATTATTTGAAGAGGCCGATAAAAAATTTAATCCGAATAATCCGGATAAGATTATTCCTATTTTATTAAATGCTCTGAAGATTATGGACAGAATTAAAAATAATAATTGGGTCAATCTGAAAAAGAAAGAGCTTACCGATGTTATTCGCTCGTGTGCCGGTATATATATTGAAGCCAATGCTTCTGATTATACTATATCCCCGGGAGATAAAATAAAAATTACTTCGTCAATTATTAACCGTTCTTCTTTTCCGTTAAAATTGACAAAAGTTGATATCTCATATCAGGAAAAAGAAAATATTATAAATACCGAATTAAAAGATGACAAATTATTTTCATTTAATTCAACGAGCAAAATTCCGGATGATGCCGAATATTCTCAGCCCTATTGGCTTCGAAAGCCACATGGTATTGGAGATTATGAAATTGACGATCAAAAGCTTATCGGCAAAGCAGAAAACTCACCGCCGCTTGTTGCAAAGTTTATAGTAAATGCCGGCAAGCAAGAGCTAACTTTCTCTACCCCCGTTCTATATAAATGGACAGATCCCGTAAAAGGCGAACAATACAGAAGTCTTATTATTGCTCCAAAAGTAGAAATTAATTTACAGGATAAAGTACTATTGTTCCCAAATTCAAAAACTAGAGAAATTTCTTTCACTTTGAAAAGCAACGAGGCAAATGCTAACGGATTATTAAAAGTTCATGTACCTAATGGATGGAAAGCGGAACCTATGCAAATTCCCTATTTTTTGACAAATAAATACGATGAAGAGACTTTTAATTTTCGTATAACTCCGCCTGAAAATTCCTCCGAAGGTTATATAAATGCATTCGCAAAAGTTGACGGTAAAGTTCTTTCTTTAGGCGAAACGACTATTAATTATTCTCATATTCCGATTCAAACTGTATTTTATAATTCTGAAGCTAAAATAATCAAGTTGGATATAAAAAAGGTTGTAAATAATATCGGGTATATAATGGGACCGGGAGATGAAATTCCTCCGATTTTAAGAGAACTTGGCTACAATGTTACTATATTGACTGATAAAGACATCGAGACATTAAACCTCTCTCAGTTCGATGCCATTGTTACCGGAATACGGTTGTACAATACAGATAAAGATATTTCATTTGAACAGCCAAAGTTAATCGATTACGTCCATAATGGCGGCACTCTCGTAGTACAATACAATAAATTTTTTGATTTGAGAACTAATAATATAGGACCGTATCCGTTTCATATATCTAATGATCGTGTTACCGATGAAACAGCGAAAGTTACTTTCTTAGATAAGAATAATCCTGTATTAAATTTCCCGAATAAAATTACTGAAAGCGATTTTAATAACTGGATTCAAGAACGAGGATTATATTTTGCGGATAAATGGGATACTAGCTACGTGCCTGTAATTTCATGTCATGATCCAGACGAATCACCTAAGGACGGCGGGCTTCTATATACTCATTACGGCAAAGGAGTGTTTATTTATACCGGATATGATTGGTTTAGAGAATTACCCGCAGGAGTTGCGGGATCTTATCCGATATTTGTAAATATGATCTCATCTTCTAAATATTATAAATAGATTATTTTTCGGATAGTGAATAAAAAAGCTTTTATAAACGGAATCATCTTTACCGCTAACAATAATCAGCCTTATGCAGAAGCTGTGATTACTGAAGGTAAAAATATTTTATTTACCGGCGGCAATAAGGAATCTAAAGCTCTTATAGATGAGTATACGGAAGTTTTTGATCTGAACGAGCGGCTCATGCTTCCGGGTTTAATCGATAACCACACACACTTTATATACGGCGGATTTTATTTAAAAGGCTTGAATTTACATCCAGCTAAATCTGTCGGGGAATTTATTTCTATATTAAAAACTTACATAGAAAAAAATCGCGGAAACTGGGTAACCGGAGGGAATTGGAATCATGAATCCTGGGATGTAAACTTGCTTCCTTCTAAGGAACTAATCGATAATTTTTCAACTGACACTCCTGTATTTATTAATCGAATTGACGGGCATATAGGATTAGCAAATTCATTAGCTTTAAAACTTGCTGGAATTACGCGTGATAGCGAAAATCCCTCCGGAGGAATTATTGATAAAGATTCTTCCGGTCAACCAACCGGAATATTAAAAGATAGTGCAATTACATTAGTAAACTCTGTTATACCACCAGCTACAGAACAAGAATATTACGAAGCAGGATTAGCTTCTCTCGAAGAGGCAAAAAGATTTGGTATTACAAGTATTCATGATATTACTCTTAAAAATGATTTAATTACATATCAACAACTTTTACAAAATGAAAAACTATCCTGCAGAATTTATACAAGACTGCCGATACAAGATTATGCGAACTTAGTAAATGCTGGTATAAAATATAATTTCGGAAACGATAAACTTAAAATTGGTTCATTAAAAGCATTCTCCGACGGATCCCTGGGCGCTAATACTGCATGGTTTTTTGATTCATACAACGATTCTCCGGATAACTATGGTTTGCCTATGGAAATAGTTCTAAATGGGGACCTGGAACGCTGGGCTTTGGATGCTGATCGAAATAATTTGCAACTTTCTATTCATGCTATCGGAGATAAAGCAAATTCCTATTTGCTTGACCTTTTAGAGGATATTACGGAAAGGAACGACAATTGGGATAGGAGATTTAGAATAGAACATGCTCAGCATGTAAGACAGCATGATTTGAAAAGAATCTCAAATCTTAGGGCAATTGTATCAGCTCAACCGTATCATCTTCATGACGACGGTAATTGGGCAGAAAAGAAAATCGGATATCATCGAGTTCAAGAATCATTTTCATTTAGGTCAATGCTTAATTCGGGTATTAAGCTATGTTTTGGAAGCGATTTTCCTGTAGTTTCATTAAATCCTATGCTTGGAATTTATTCGGCAGTCACTCGGAGAACCTCAGACCGGAAAAATCATGATGGATGGGTTTCGAATGAAAAAATCTCTGTCGAAGAAGCAATTAAATGTTACACAATAAATAATGCTTATGCCTCATTCGAAGAAGGAATAAAAGGCAGCATTGAACCAGGGAAACTTGCTGATATGGTAGTCCTTGATGAAAATATTTTATCGATTGATCATGAAAAAATTAAAGATGTAAAAGTGAAAATGACAATCCTTGACGGAGAAATAATTTACAGCAATAATGTTTAATATCAATCGAAATCAATTTTTATAGTCAAACATTTCCAATGAATACCATATCCGCATAAATACTATCTATTTGTTCAACATTTCTTTTTCCATTTCAATTGCTTTCGGAAATAAAATATTATTTTCCAAATGGATGTGCTTGTGAAGATCAAGCTCAAAATCATTTAATTCTTCGAATGCAGCTTTGTAAGTATTACAAGCATCCGAAGGAAGAGTAAAATTATTTGTCAGTTCTCTTATCTTCACAAAAATGTCTCCGGCAGATTGATGTTCAGCTTCCATCATATTAATCGGATTACGGATTGTGCTGAAATAGGGAGCTTCAAAGGATGCAGCTCCGTTTTTTACTTTTACAAGATATTTAATATAAGGGAAAAGAATCGTTTCTTCTTTCATCATGTGCTGTTTTAAGTCCTTATGACAAATTGAAAACAATTTTGCTGCCTCTATTATTTCAGGGTGATTCTTTCCGTGCACAGCTGCAGTCTTATCAATATGCTCATTTATAATAGTTCCGCTTTGTTTTACATATTGATGATGATTATTTATAATGTAGTCTGCTAAAAAGTCCAATTCCCATAGATCAAATTTCAGTTCATGATTTCTCTTATTTGCATTTTCAATTTCAGAAAGGATAGCATTGTGTTCCAATCCTTTTTCTTTGCATACATCATAAAATAAACGGTTTCCATTGCAGCAGAAATCTAGATGATATTTTTCCAGAACTTCAGCAGCATGAAAATCATTTAACACTAATTGTGATAGCGTAAGCTCTTTGATGTTAGCAGTTATTACATTGATATTTTCTTCAGTCATTATGTTACCTTTATATAATTATTAACAAATATATTGTCATTATTTAGACGACTAGCGTCATAGTTAAAATTTAATATTTCATTCCACGATTATTATTTTTCACAGGAGGACTTTGATTCAATGAATGATCCTTGTTCGAATCTTCCTTAAACTTTTCAACAGCAGCCGTTCCTGTCGGATGTCCGTAACTATCCATTAATTTGTAATGAGTCAAATACTCCTTTTTTGTAATGTTATTTTGCCAATTTCCGGTGACTAATCCTATTCCTGTTACTAACATGAATATTGAAACAACGCCTATTGCAACAGTTTTTTTTGAAATTTTCTTTTTTGTATAAATTGATTTTAAGTCCAGAGTATCGGCAACCGGACAAACATCCACACAGCTTAGACAAGAGTTACATTCGTCAGATACAACCGTGAAAACTTTATCGACTTTGATTTTAGCGGGACAGGCTTTAGCGCATAATCCGCAATCGATACAGCTTACCGGATTACGTTTAATTTTATTCGGGCTTAAAAATGAAATTATTCCAAGAAGAGCACCGTAAGGACAAAGATATCGACACCAAAAGTTTCTAATTACTACAGAAATGATAAAAAGTGAAGCAAGAATTATTAATGCTGATCTAGATATATCTGCAAAGAAATAATACATTTTCAGGTCGGCAACTTGGTTGTAAGGGCTTTCCAGAAACGCTTTAACAGCAGTCATATCCATCAAAACAAATACAGCATAGAATAAAAATCCTAACATTAGATATTTTAGACTTCTGAGCGGATAGTCTAACCATTCAGGAATTCTTATTTTCCCTTTGAATATTTTTTCTCCGAAATCTCCAATTAACTCCGAAAGAAATCCGATCGGACAAAGCCAGCTGCAAAATGCTTTTCCAAACACTAGTGATAACAAAACAATGGCAGCAAAAATGAATAAACCAGCCGGATGTGAATGAATAATGCGGCCAGTAGAAACAAAATAATAAAAACTCATCATCGAACTGATAGGTAGAAAACCGTCTACCCCGGGAGGGCGATTATAAAATGGACTGGTTCCGTTAGATTCTAAAAACCGGGTGAAAAAATAAAACTGTATCCCAATCCAAACACAAAGAAGCGCAAATGCACTTTGAATATAAAATCTGTATTTCTGTACCGTTTTCTCATTATTTCGAATAATCTTTTTCTTCGCTTTCATTTAGGATATTTTAGTCCGATTTTATATTAAAAAATTTTATTAGTTTTTTAAATGTCCGATTTTTTTTAAGGTTTTTTCTTTCAGTTGATCCAGAGTTTCATCAGTGAGCATATTATAAGCTTTGGTTCTTAATTCTCCCCATTGTTCATGCAGGGGGCATGGATGATCCGGCGAACAATGAGGAAATCCTAAGACACAATTATTAAACATACTCATTCCGTCTATTGCTGTGACAATATCTATCAGTCTGATTTTATTGGGTGCTTTTGCCAAAGCAAACCCTCCGCTTTTACCTTTTTTAGAATAAACCAAACCGCTTTCCGTCAAACTTTGTAATATTTTCGATATAAATTCTTTGGGGATATTTAGTATATGAGATATTTCCTCAGATTTTACTACATCGGAATTATCATTTGCAGCCAGATAAAGAATTGCCTGCAATCCATATTCACACTTTTTAGAAAAAATTACTGTCATTTATAATCGGATTTTATTGTCTGATTAAAGATAATTAGAAAATTATTGTTTGTCAAGTTAATTTTTTTTTCGTTAATAATTAGAGTTTTAGAACAAAAGCCATCCATTCATCCATTCTTTCTTGGTCAATTACTTTAAATCCTAATTTTTTATAATATTTTGTTATGTCAATTTCATCAGTAATCAATAATCCGGATAATACCAGGATGCCGCTCTTTTTTAATCTTTTCTTAAGCTGCTGTGCAATCTCAATTAATATGTTCTTCTGAATATTTGCTGTAATTATATCAAATCCCATTTCATTTATATCTTTAATTTCACCAAGGACAACTTGAACTTTTTCCAGTACGTCATTAATCTTACAGTTTTCTGTGCCGTTTTCATAGCACCATTCATCATTATCTACTGCTATAGCTGAAGATGCTCCTAGTTTAGTCGCTATTATAGATAAAATCC
>JAJXTM010000075.1 GCA_021783875.1 Bacteroidota bacterium | reverse complement strand
ATTGTATCAGCCTGCCGCTTGCATGAAGAATTTTATTCAGGCAAATCGGACGATAAAATTTTGTTTGATAGAATCATAAAAGAATTATTGCATGAGTTGGGGCATAATTATGGACTTCGTCATTGCGCTAATTGGGATTGCGTAATGCATTCTTCCCCCGGGATCGAACAAGTTGATATAAAAGGGAATTCTTATTGCGATAAATGTTCGTTAAGTGTTGAAGATTATAAGTATTTCAAATTTTAATAATAAGAATGAACTATCATTTAAATATTTCCGCATAAACTTCTTTAAACATCTTGATTGCAAATTCTAAATCATCTGTTGTATGTGCAGCTGAAATTTGAGTCCTTATTCTTGCTGTCCCTTTCGGTACAACAGGGTAGAAGAATCCAATCGCATATACGCCTCTTTCTAATAATCGGGCAGCCATTTTCTGGGCTAAAATTGCATCACCCAGCATAATTGGAACTATCGGATGTACCCCAGATTTAATATCTAATCCTGCTTTTGAAATTCCCTGTCTAAAAAATTTTGTGTTCTCTTCTAATTTATCTCTTAAATTAGTCGAAGATTTCAATATTTCTAATACCTTAATTGATGCTGAAATAATACTCGGAGCTACTGTGTTTGAAAAAAGATATGGTCTCGATCTCTGTCTCAATAGCTCTATAATTTCTTTTCTTCCGCTTGTATACCCACCGCTAGCTCCTCCTAGAGCTTTGCCTAAAGTTCCGGTAATTATATCAATCCGACCCATTACATCGTTATATTCGTGAGTCCCTTTGCCGTTCTTTCCCATGAATCCTACAGCATGCGAATCATCTACCATAACAATTGCATTAAATTTATCGGCAAGATCGCAAATTGACTTTAAATTTGCTATACTACCGTCCATCGAGAATACTCCGTCTGTAGCAATTAATTTTATTTTATTCGAAGACGCTTCTTTTAACTTATCTTCGAGATCATTCATATCATTGTTCTTATAACGATAACGGTTGGCTTTGCATAGTCTTATCCCATCTATTATACTTGCATGGTTTAGCTCATCACTGATGATAGCATCATCTTCTGATAATATAGTCTCAAATAACCCTCCGTTAGCATCAAAACATGAAGAATATAGAATAGTGTCTTCTGTGCTTAAAAATTCGGATATTTTTGTTTCTAATTCTTTATGAATTTCTTGAGTACCGCAAATAAAACGGACTGAAGACAGACCGTATCCCCATTTATCATAACTTAGTTTTGCTGCTTGAATGACTTCTGGATTATCTGCCAAACCAAGATAATTATTTGCACACATATTTAAAACTTTTTTACCATTGACTTCTATAAAAGAACTTTGCTGACTGGTTATAATCCTCTCCTTTTTGTAAAGTCCTTCATCTTTTATTTGGGAGAGAATGGAGCTATAGTGATCTTTTATTATTTTATTCATAATTGTTTTCTATAGAATATTAACTGATATTCAAAGTATTTATTTATTCATTAATCCAATCTAAAATAACCTTACCGGTATTTCCGGATTTCATTAATTCAAATCCATCTATATAAGATTCATATGGAAAACGGTGAGTGATAATCGGTGAAATATCTAACCCGCTTTGTATCATGGTCTGCATTTTATACCATGTCTCAAACATTTCCCGACCATAAATCCCTTTCAATGTTAAACCGTTAAAAACAACTGAATTCCAATCTATTGCTGCTTTTTCTGGTAAAATGCCGAGAAGAGCAATTTTCCCACCATGGCACATTGAAGCAATTATACTATCTAAAGCAGCTGAATTTCCGGACATCTCTAGTCCAACATCAAATCCTTCTTTCATTCCAAGATTCGACATGACTTGTTCTAATTTCTCTTTTTTAATATTTACTGCGCGAGTTACTCCCATCTTTTTTGCAAGTTCCAGACGGTATTCATTAACATCTGTAATAACAACAAAACGAGCTCCAGCATGCTTTACAATTGCAGCTGCCATTATACCAATTGGTCCGGCGCCCGTAATTAATACGTCTTCTCCGAGTACGTTGAATGATAATGCTGTATGGGCGGCATTACCAAAAGGATCAAATGTAGATAAAATATCTTTTGGGATATTTGGATCGCATTGCCAAACATTTGAAACTGGGATGCTAAGAAACTCAGCAAATGCTCCTGTGCGATTAACACCCACTCCCATTGTGTTTTTACAAAGATGGCGCCTTCCTGCACGGCAGTTTCTGCAATGCCCGCAAACTATATGACCTTCACCACTGACCAATTCTCCTACTTTTAAATCGTGAACATTATCCCCAATTGCCTCCACAGTACCGACATACTCATGTCCAGTAACCATGGGGACGGGAATTGTCTTTTGCGCCCACTCATCCCAATTATATATATGAATATCAGTTCCGCATATAGAAGTTTTATGAATTTTTATTAATACATCATTTATTCCTATTTGTGGGACAGGTACTTCATCAAGCCACAATCCGGGTTTTGAATATTTTTTTATTAGTGCTTTCATTTTTTCCATTACTTATGCCTTTTGAAGATTTACTTTGATTTATTTTAACCAAAATTATAGATTAAGCTGGTAAACAACAACTAGTAAATTAAGAATTATATTAAATAGGTAGGTCCCTCTTAATTAAATTTGTATTTAATTTAAAATTAAATAATTGACCAAAGTGCAAATTCTGTATGGGATGATTCTTTGACTTTTTTAATTCTATCGTTAAAATTTTTCACATCTATTCCATTTATTTCTGCGGTCGATCTTAACCAAAAAATTTCTTCACTATGATCATTGATGTCACTTAATACTAGCTTTAATCCGTCAGATATAAATGATTCAGCAACCGTAGCACTTGAAAATATTATCGGATCTTCAACAATATATTTATTCCCTATTAAACTTTTTAGAGTCTCTTCGTAGAATTCTGTTGCAAATCCCAATTTATTGGCGATTTTCCTAATAATATTTTTTTCAGTTTCGGTAAGCTGATTATCTTTTTTTGCTATGACCAAAAGCCCTTTTAAATAGTTACTCTTATCAAGAAGAGTTAATTGCATTTCACCACTCCATAATAATGCTTATCAAAACTACAAAAATTTATTTAGGATGCAAATCCATTATAAAAGGCACGCTTTCTCATTTTGATAAGAATTATTATGCTTATATAATCTTTTGCTAAATATAGAAATTATCATTTCATATAATGAATTATTTTTACTCTATTTTGAATATTGGGATTAATTCTATTCAAAATTTATCGTAATTTAGTCATATTAAATAAATTGATATGATTCTCTAACAAGCATTATTATATAATTATTATCTAATAGATTTTAAAGGAGAAAAATTTTATGGACTTCAGAATTGAATCAGATAGTATGGGCGAAATTAAAGTCCCATCAAATAAATACTTCGGTGCACAAACAGCTCGTTCCCTTATGAATTTCAAAATCGGCGGTGAAAGATTTCCGCGTGAATTAATAAGAGCATTAGGTATTTTGAAAAAAGCCGCCGCTCTAACCAATAAAGAACTAGGAATTCTTGATCCTGAAAAAGCAGCACTTATTGTTAAAGCTGCGGACGAAGTCATTGAAGGTAAGCTCGATGATCATTTCCCACTTGTTGTTTGGCAAACCGGAAGCGGAACTCAAACAAATATGAATGCAAATGAAGTTATTTCTAATCGTGCAATTGAACTTTCAGGCGGCATTATTGGTAGTAAAATACCGATTCATCCAAATGATGATGTTAATAAAGCTCAATCTTCAAACGATACTTTCCCTACAGCTATGCATATTGCAGCGGTTGAAGAAATTCATAGCAGATTGATTCCTATGGTCACTAAACTACGCGATTCTCTCAATCAAAAATCAAAAGAATTTGCAGATATTATTAAAATTGGTAGAACTCATTTAATGGATGCTACCCCTCTTACTTTGGGTCAGGAATTTTCTGGTTATACTCAGCAATTGACTAGCAGCCTTGAAAGAATTAATTCTTGCCTGCCCCATATTTATGAACTCGCTCTTGGAGGTACTGCTGTTGGTACCGGATTAAATACTCATCCTGACTTTGCTGTTAAAGCTGCTGCAAAAATTTCTGAGTTAACTGGAAAACCTTTTGTTACAGCAAGAAATAAGTTTGAAGCTCTGGCCACTCATGATTCATTAGTAGAAACTAGCGGAGTGCTTAAAACTTTAGCATCCTCTTTAATGAAAATTGCTAATGATATAAGATGGCTTGGGTCTGGACCACGCTGCGGAATCGGTGAACTATCCTTGCCAGAAAACGAACCTGGAAGCTCAATAATGCCTGGTAAAGTTAACCCGACTCAATCTGAAGCTATGACTATGGTTTGCGTTCAGGTGTTTGGGAACGATACTTCTGTTAATTTTGCTGGTGCTAGCGGAAATTTTGAACTTAATGTATTTAAACCTGTAATTATTTTTAATGTTTTACAATCGATACGATTATTGGCAGATGCTTGCGAAAGTTTTACTGACAATTGTGTGGTCGGAATAAATGCAAATGAAATTAATATCAAAAATCATTTAAATAATTCCTTAATGTTAGTTACCTCACTTAATCCTTACATTGGATATGATAATGCTGCCAAAGTTGCAAAGAAAGCTCATAAGGAAAATAAAACCTTGCGCGAAGCAGCAATTGAACTTGGTTTATTAACAGGTGAAAAATTCGATGAGGTGGTTCGCCCCGAAAAGATGATTAGCCCTAAAGCTTGAAATAGATTGAAGAAATAATATAATTATTAAATAAAAATTTCTATTTTATGAACGAAATAATAATTAATGTATATCTTATTATCGATAATAATTATGTGAAATCTTTCAGAGCTGTTGCTTATGAAATTGAAGGTGGAGATGATAATAAAATTGAGTTTTTAAAAAGTAAAGTTAAAGAAGACTTTTCAAAATCTTTTTATTTTGACGCACCTGTGAATAAAAATGGAAAATTCATGAAATATCCAAAATTCGCTAAGTTAGAAAAACAAGGTATGCAATATCAACTATTCGAAGAAATATTTGAAAAATTTAAAGTACCTCAAAACCCGTTGATTTGCGTTACTCCGGTTGTTGATGGTAAAATATTAGGCTGACTGAGTTAGCGCTATAAAGTTTTCTAATTCAAATTTAATTATTTAAAGTATTCTTATGAAAATTTTCTTATTTGGGATTATTCCCGTTTTCTATATTATTGTCCTAAGATTATATATTTTTCGGTATAAACTTTTTCCCTTTTTATATCGAAAATGAATTGAAGCGGTTTTATGAAACATTTTAATTTATCTTTTTTCCTTGTTATTTATCTTTTTCTGTTAATTCCATTGAAAGGTGAAATTTTGTTCATTAGTGATAAAAGTAAAGATACTGTTGAATTATCTCATTCTAAGGATAAAAGTAATGTCCTTAATTTAGATAAATATTTTTCTTCTAAAAGACTGGGTTCATTTGTAGAGAATGGAAAAACATTCTTTAGATTATTTTCTCCAGATGCCGAAAGTGTCACTTTGGTAACCTTTATACATCCGGAAGATTCTTCAGGCAGTGAATATGAAATGAAACGGGATAATCAAGGTGTTTGGGAGGCTTCTATTCAAGGAGAACATTATGGATTATTTTATGGTTTTAAAGTTTTTAATCCAAAATATCCTTCTACTAAAAATGTAATATGCCTCGATCCTTATACGAGAGCAGTGGCTACCTACAATACATATTTTTCACCTCGAAGATCTATTGTGATTAAAGAAGGAAATTATAACTGGGAAGGTGACCATTGGATACAAAGAGATTGGCGCGATTTGATTATTTACGAAATGCATATTAGGGATATGACAGCAGATCCTTCTTCGGAATCCGATAAACCCGGAACTTATGAGGGTCTTATTGAACATGGTAAAATTGGCGGAATTGATTATATTAAAAAATTGGGAGTGAATACAGTCGAAATTCTGCCTTCTCAGCAGTTTGCTAACATCGAAATTCCTTATGAAGATTCACTAAATGGCAGATATAATACATGGAATCCTTATGAAAGAAATCATTGGGGATACATGACTGCTGCTTACTTTGCACCTGAATCTTACTATAGCGACACTTCAAGAAATTTTAAATGGAATACATGGAGCGGTACTTCCGGAAAACAAATTAATGATTTTAAAGATATGGTTAAATCTTTCCATAAAGAGGGAATTGGTGTTATAATGGATGTGGTATATAATCATCTATCAGAATATGAACAGGGTAATCTGAAAGAAATCGATAAAGATTATTATTTCCGTCTTGATAAGAATGGTAATTATATTGACCAAAGCTATTGTGGAAACGACCTTAAAACCGAGCGGCCAATGGTAAGAAGGCTTATAATAGATAGTATATTATATTGGATGAAAGAATACCATGTTGATGGATTTCGCTTTGACTTGGGTAAGTTAATTGATTGGGAAACTGTTGAGGAAATTATCTATAACGCAAAAAAGATTAACCCGAATGTTGTGATAGTTTGCGAACCTTGGGGCGGAGGTTATGATCCGGCTGGTTTCTCTTTACGCGGTTGGGGAAGTTGGAATGACCAAATTAGAAATGGTATTAAAGGTGAAAACCCAATAAACGGTCTTGGTTGGATATTCGGTCATTGGTACGGAAATAATAATCCCGATAGAATAAAAAGTTATGTTAACGGTACTCTGATAAGGGATAAATTCGGACTATTTCAAAAAAAAGAACAATCAGTTAATTACCTTTCCTCTCATGATGGTTATACACTGGGTGATTTTATCCGTATTGCAACTAAATCAGTTGATCAAAATAAAATTATTAAAGATGTAGATAATTTTGTCAAATTAAATCCTTTTGAATTAAAATTAAATAAACTCGCTGCATTATTCCTTTTTACTTCTCAAGGTATTACAATGTTTCAGGAAGGAGATGAGTTTGCAAGAACAAAGGTTATTCCTTATAATGAAAATATTCCTGATACTAACAAGGGAAAGATTGACCATAATAGCTATAATAAAGATAATTCAACGAATTATATTAACTATAAACATGCAGAAATTAATTCTGACTTAAGAAATTATTATGTGGGCTTAATTGCACTGCGTGAAAAATTTGCCGCATTCAGACGGGTAAAATATAATGAGGTTAAATTTTTTAATATTAAAGATAACCAGTTTGCGCTTGGGTACAGAGTTAAATACAAAAATGAAGATTTTATAGTACTTTTTAATGCAAATCCTGAGAAAAATGAGGAATTTATTTTACCTGATGGTGAATGGGAAGTATATGTTGACTCTCAATTGGCGGGGATAAAATCCCTAGGTAATGTCGACAGCAATGTCATTCTCCAACCTACTACTGGATGTGTATTGAAGAAAAAATAATATTATAATTTCTGTTTTTGTAGAAAAATCTATTCGTTTAGTTTTTTATTTTCTGAAACCTAATTAACCTTTCATCTATTAAATTTATTTACATTAATTTTTAATAAATTTGTTTAATAAAATTATTCGTATTTTTAAATGCTTTTACACAAAACCGAAATTAGAGTAAGATACGCTGATACTGACCAAATGCATTTTGTTTATAATGGAAAATATTTTGAGTATTTCGAAGTTGGCAGAACAGAAATGCTTAGGGAGAATGGGCTTCCTTATGACACAATTGAAAAACAAAACTACCAGCTTCCGGTAATTGAAACTGGTGCAAAATATATTAGTCCGGCTTTTTATGATGATCTTTTAATTATTGAGTCTATTGTCAAATCTAATCCTATTTTCCGAATACATATTGACTATAGAGTATTAAGACTAAATTCAAATGAGTTGCTTGTTGTAGGTTTTACAGAACATGTATTCATCAATGTAATTACTAAGAAGGTCGTAAGACCGCCTAAATTCTTTAGGGATAGTATGAAACCTTTCTTTTAAATTGATTAATTAATTTCGGTTCTTATAGCATCATGATGTTCGATAAATTAAAACAACTTTCCAAAGATACAGGTGTCTATGGAATAAGTACTATTGGAGGGAGAGTATTAACTTTTTTACTAGTCCCATTTTATACACATGTATTTGATACAAAACAGTTTGGGGTTTTTTCTACACTTTATAGTTTTATCGGAATTCTAAATGTTATAATGCTTTATGGCATGGACTCAGCTTATCTTAAATTTGCATCAAATCCCATAATTGGTGACGAAAAGGATAATTTTTCAACTCCATATTTATCTGTTTTATATATCGGAATCCTTTTTAGCGCTTTAATAATTGTGGCAAAATCTTATATTTATTCATTATTGGATGTCCAGTCGGAATATTCTTACCTAATTTACTATATTGTTGGAATTTTATTCATCGATGCTGTTAGCGTCATCCCTTTTATTGCTCTTCGACTTGAACATAAAGCAAAGAAATTTTCTCTGTTTAAGACGATAAATATTTTTATTAATATTTTTCTGAATTTATTTTTAATAATTAAATTAAAATGGGGTATTGAGGCTGTATTTTTTAGCAATTTAATAGCTTCTCTTTCTTCATTTATTTTGCTTTCCCCTAGTGTTGTTAAAAAGCTAAAATCAAAAATTAACTTTGTCTTATTGAAAAGATTATTAAAATTTGGATTGCCATATTTCCCGGCCGGTATTGCGGCAATGCTTATTCAAGGTGTTGACCGCCCCATTATTAATCACCTTACTAATATCGAAACAGCAGGTTTATATAGCGCAAATTATAAGCTGGGTATCTTTATGATGCTATTTGTTAATATGTTCCAATATGCTTGGCAGCCTTTTTTCCTTCAAAATGCCTCTGAAAAAAATGCTAAAGAAATATTTTCAAAAGTCCTTACTTATTTTACTCTGGCAAGCAGTTTTATACTTGTTGTCTTATCGTTATTTGTAGATGATATTGTAAGAATTAAAATATTTGGTCATTCAATAATTTATCAGTCTTACTTGAGTGGTCTTAATATTGTCCCAATCGTTTTATTAGGATATATGTTTCTAGGGATATACACCATCTTTACAGCAGGTATCTTTATTAAAGAGAAAAGTATTTATGTCCCAGTCATTACTATAATTGGGGCATTAGTTAACATTGGCTTTAACTTTTTACTGATTCCTTTAATCGGAATAATGGGAGCGGCATTGGCAACCCTCTTTGCATATTTTATAATGGCTATCATTTATTTTTTTATTACTCAAAAATTCTATAAAATTAATTATGAGTACTCTAAATTAACTAAGATATTCTTTGCGCTTACTACAGTAAGTGTGATCTATTATATTCAACTATTTGGGAAACACTTAAATCTGGTAAATAAATTCCTAATTTTATTGTTATTCATTATTCTTTTGATGATTTTTAATGTAGGGCGTGAAGAATTCAATTTTTTAAAAAATAGATTCCTAAAAAGAAAAATTAAAATTACATGAAAGTTTCTCAAATGAATGAGGTAAATGTTAAAATAAAAAGAATTAATCCTGATTTTAATAATATTGAATTACCTGTTTATTCAACGCCCGATAGTTCTGGAATGGATATTAGAGCAGCATTAATGGAAGATTTATATATCCATCCCGGAGAAATCATATTGGTTCCGACTAATCTATCGGTGGAGATTCCTCAAGGTTATGAAATTCAAGTTCGTCCACGCAGTGGTTTGGCAATCAAAAATGGAATAGGTGTTTTAAATTCACCCGGTACTATTGATGCTGACTATCGGGGTGAAATAAAAATTATTCTTTTCAATTTTGGAAAAATAGATTTTAAAATTTCTTCAGGTGATAGAATTGCTCAAATCGTGTTGTCTAAAGTTTATACAGTAAAATTTATTGAATCTGGAGATCTTTCCTCTAGTACTCGGGGAGAAGGAGGATTCGGTCATACTGGGCATGATTGAAAATTAATTTTAGTCTAAAAAAAATTTACTAAAAAATATATTCTTTTAACAGGAATAGAAAATACCCAATCCCTATAGATAAACAAAGTTTCAAGATTAATTGAAACTTGTATTGCGATTTTATGCATTCATCTGCAGGTATATCAAACATATCAAAAAATTCACATCCTTGGCTAGTAAGCAAAAGTCCGATTTAAATTACTATAAATTTGAATTATAAAGATATAACTTTTAAAGACACAGTAGTTAGAAAAGATAATAAAAAGTGAAAATACAATGTGACTCAATTATTTGTATTATTAAAAATAATAAATTATTGTAAGTATATGAAAATAAGAGATTTATTTTTAATTATTTATGGTGTCTGAAAATGCTAAATTCAATTTCAAAAATTATTTTAATTATCTTTTTATCATTTATTTTATACTCCTGTTCCCATACTTATCATCAGACTAATTTCGAAAATGGTTCTGATGGAAAATACTTAGGACTATTCCCGCATCGGAATGATTCAAAGCAGCTTTCAGAGATTAGTAACTCAATCCAAAGAGTTTCATGCTTAGCCTTGTATGAAGTTTATTCTTTTAAAGATAATAGTAATCTTAAAACAGTCGATGTTAACGATTCAACTATAAAAGCAGACTTAGTAAACAAAAGCAGTATGGATAAATCAAAC
>JAJXTM010000074.1 GCA_021783875.1 Bacteroidota bacterium | reverse complement strand
TTTCACCAGCTGGTAATGAATAAGAGGAAAGCTTTGCCGCATTTATGATACTAATTACATTTGATGTATTATAAATTAAATATTTATTCTGATTCATTATGTCAGTCTTTAGCCCAGCTAAATTGAGTGCCTCATAATAAACTTCATATTGTGAATTTTGCTGAACTTGATTAACAGGGATAAAACCGAAATGAAAATTAGAGATTGTTTCCGAGCTGTTTGAAAATTCGTCTAAAGGTATAGAATTAAAAAAGTTTGTACCTAATTGTCTATAATACATTTTAACAACAGTCGGCTGGTCAGTGTAAATTGACCCAATAATTGTGGTTTTATCACCCAATAAAATAGGACCAGAATTTTCAATTATCGAAACCGGAGGATTTCTTTCAACTGAAAAGTTTACTCGCTCTTCCGAATTTTTACCGTTTGTAAAATTAATTAATAGCCTAAGACAATAAGTAGTATCAGAAAGATTCTTTAAATTTAAATTAAATATATTTTTATTCTGGAACTGGTATTGTGAATTTTGAATAAGCGGAGTCCATGATTGAGGATTGATTCCGACACCTAGGAAGAGACTATAATTGCTAAAATAAGCAGAAAGAACAGTAGCATAAATGTTAAGAGAATCCTTATTTGTAGCAAAATCCTGCAAAGGGCTGATGAATTTTATTATGGATGGAACAGCAGCATTTAATGCATTAAAAAGGTTTAATCTTCCGGAACCGCTATAAATATCCCATCCAGTAGCTCCAATATCATCGGCTGAAGTTTTAAGAATTTGTTTCACTTCATCATTGGTAAAATTACCTATAGAAAGTAATAAACTAGCGGCAGCCGATACAAAAGGAGCTGATGCAGAAGTTCCGCTTACGGTTGAATATCCGCCTCCCATTGAAGTTGTTAATATATCTGTACCTGGAGCTACCATATCTAGCCTGGAGCCATAACTTGAGCTAGGCGCCACATTATCATCTTCAGTGGAATTTCCTACACTGATAACTTCGGTGTAACCTGAAGGATAATGAGGCTGATCATCGCCGGAATTACCGGAACTTGCTACAAGTACAACACCTTTGCTATACGCATAACGTATTACATCACGAAGTACATAAGAAAATTGAGTATCTCCAAAGCTCATATTGATGACTTTTGCACCCATCATTACAGAATAAAGGATTGCTGAGGCTACATCATCTTCCTGCCCATAACCATTTGCGTCAAAAGCTCTTACATTTAACAATCGGACTTTTGGTGCAACGCCAGCTATTCCGATACCATTATCCGTCTCTGCCCCAACAATCCCAGCGATGTATGTGCCATGACCGTTTTCGTCCATAGGATTATTATTCCAGGATGAATAATTCATGTTTGATGAATCAGGCGTAACGCTTCTCGTATCAACAAAATTCCACCCCATATAATCATCAATAAATCCGTTATTATCATCATCAATGCCGTTAGTTCTTTTATCCTTTCCATTCTTGTCAAATCCTGTTTCACCTGGGTTGATATATATTTTGTTTTTAAGATCCGGATGTAAATAGTCAATTCCAGTATCAATAATTCCCACAATTATTGAATCAGAACCTTGAGTTATATTCCAGGCATCAAATGCTTTTATTTTTTGTAATGCCCACTGCTGATTTGTTAAACTGTCATTTGGGATATAATCCACTTTATATATATTAGATTGCTGTATATAATCTACAGTAGGGTCATTTTTCAACTGATTAATAAATTGGTTGGCTAAATTATTATTTGAGAAGTCGACTCTCAATATTCTTGATAATGTGACATCAGAAATTCCCAAATTGCGAGCAAAATGTTTTACAAAATATTCACCCTTCTGCATTAATAAATTTCCTCCTTGAGATAGGCGATTTTCTTTAACCATTTGGGAAATTAAAGAATTCGGAACTTCGCTTTTATACTTTATGAAAAAGGTATATTGAGGAAAAAGGTAAATATTAAAAAAAAAAATGAATTGAAATATTAAGCCTAGCTTAAATTTCATAAATCTCTTTCTTAAAACTTAAATCAACTTCAGTAGGATAATTACCGGAGAAACAAGCTGTGCAGAAATTATTTGGATTTGCTTCAGATACTGATTCTAGCATTTCATCAATAGTAAGATATTCAAGACTATCAACACCCAAATATTTTTCAATAGATTTAACGTCTCCGTTCATCTGACATGCAATCAACTCTTCTTTACTAGGAAAATCCATTCCATAATAACAAGGATGCATAATCGGAGAGGAAGAAATTCTTAAATGAATAGATTTAGGGTTGGCTTCTCTGATTAAATTAATAAGCTGTTTAGAAGTAGTACCTCTGACAATTGAGTCATCAACAAGTACAACTGTTTTGCCTTCTAAAACTCCCTTTACAATATTGAATTTTATTCTAACGCTATTTTTTCTTTTTTCCTGCTCGGGTTGAATAAATGTCCTACCTACATAATGACTTCTAATTAGACCAATTTCAAGTTTAGCGCTAATTCCCATTTTTTCTAACTGAGTTTCATAACCGATCGCTGTTGTATTTGAGCTATCAGGTACACTAATAACAATAACTTTTTTGCCATCAGGATCATGAACTGGATATTTTTTTGCAAGCATTTTTCCTAACCTTCGGCGCATTTTATCAACATTATGTCCAAAAATAAAGCTATCCGGTCTGGAAAAATAAATATATTCAAAAATACAATGTTTACTCTGAGAAAGTTTTTCAGAAATATTATATGATTGAATATCAGTAATATCTTTTACGGAATTATCAATAACAATTATTTCTCCGGGATTAATTTCTCTAACAAACTTAGCTGTATTAATATCAAAAGCGCATGTTTCTGAGGCAACAACAAAGTTTTCATTCAATTTACCAAGAGAGAGAGGGCGGAATCCAAGAGGATCTCTTGCAGCAATCAATTTGTCGTCTGTAAGAATAACAAGACTATATGCTCCCTCAAGTTTTGAAAGAGCTTCTTTAATTTGCTCAATTTGGTTATCAAGTCTGCTTCTTGCAATAAGGTGAAGGATTACTTCAGTATCACTTGTAGTTTGAAAAATTGCTCCCTCATCAACTAATTCATCTCTAAGTCGCTTTGCATTAGTCAAGTTGCCATTATGTGAAACCGCAAGATTCCCGAATCTATAATTAACTACAAAAGGCTGGATATTATTTATTGAATCAGAAGAGCCGGTAGTCGAATATCTATTATGACCAATAGCTGCATTGCCGGTTAAAATTGTTTTAAAGATATTTGAGTCGGCATAAACCTCTGAAACAAGCCCTTCAGCTTTATGAATTTTAAAGATTGATTTACCGCTATTATTAAAATCACGGGTTACAATACCGCTAGCTTCTTGTCCCCGATGCTGCAAAGAATGCAGTCCATAATAAGTTAGTGCAGCAGCTTCATTAGTTCCGAATATGCCAAATATTCCGCAATGACATTTTGGTTTATCTGGATAATAATTCAATTTCATTTTTTATTTCTTAATTTGAAATTTAAAATTACGCAATAATTTTGGTTTAATAAAATCTAGTTTATAAGGAGGGATAAAAAAATACTCAAATGGAAAAAATAAATTTGAAATGTAAGTCGGAACGGTGGGATTTGAACCCACGACCACCTGAACCCCATTCAGGTACGCTACCGGGCTGCGCTACGTTCCGATTAATTATAATTTTAAAAGTAGAAACTCTAAAATATTCTTTATTTCTAACAAATCTTTTTTCATAACATCTTTTTCGTTAGAATAAGAATTGTTAACTGAATCCACTATAGTTTCAGGCATAATAATAGCATTAGGAAAAGGATCCAAGGAATCTTCGGAATCATAGTCTACAATAATATTCTTAGCGCCTTCGATAGTATATTTTTTATCCCGTAATAAACTTTTTATCTTAAGGATCAATTGAATATCTTTATTTGTATAAATCCTATTTCCGGCACGATTTTTTTGTGGATTAAGCTCTTCAAATTCTGTTTCCCAATAACGAAGCACGTACTGTTCTACATCAGTTATTTTACTAACCTCGCTAATTGAATAGTAAAGTTTTTTAATTGAAAGATCTTTCATTTATTCTCAATTAAATTTGAAATAAAAATAAGTAATTCATTTTTTAATATCAAGATTAGTAAATTAAATAATTATTTGCTTTAACTATATAACGTTAGTTTATATTTTCATTGGAAATAATTTTAATTAGTTCGTTTATATCATTAAGCTCATAATCTGCATTATGTGATTGAGTATTAAATGTATCTCCATATTTTGCAAAAGCTGTTTTCATGCCAACTTTTGAAGCACCAATAATGTCTCTTTCTGCCCAATCACCAACCATCAAGGCATAATTCGGCTGAATATTTAATTTTTCTAAAATCATTTTAAACGGAGCAGGGTCTGGTTTTCGAACTCCAGTGTCTTCAAAAGTTACGACAGCGTCAAAAATATGATGGAAATTTAGAAAAGCTAACCTAAGCCAGGCTTCTTTGGTAGGAGCATCGGAAACAATTCCCATTTTAATTCCCATCTTTGCAATTTGATGCAATGTGGGATAAACATGAGGATAAGGAATTAAGGCAGCTTCCCTTCCACGTCTATAGGCTACTATTCCTGCTGATAATATTTTATAATCAACCTTTTTTAATACTCTTTGCAAAAAAACATCGAAAACTTTCTGATATTCAATACCTTGTTCTTTATAGATTTCTTCAATTATTTTATTAGCATTATCAAATGATATATCTAAACCCGAATCAATCATCGATCTAATGGCTTCTTCAATTGCAATTCGTTTCATTTTCATAAAATCAACTAGTGTGTTATCCAAATCGAAAATTACAGCATTAATCATTTTATTTCACTTTTTCCCAAATTTATTAATTATTAAGTAACTAGCTGCTATATAACTATTTTCTTTAAATCCACTTATATAACCATCACAAGAAGTTGCAGTTAATAATATCTGCCTAAAGTTTTCTCTATTAGCTAAATGTGACAAATGGACTTCAATTTTAGGCAATTTGCAATCAGCTAAAGCATCTTTTAAAGCCACTGATGTATGTGCATACCCGCCAGGATTAATAATAATTCCATCAAACTTTGTAGATGCTTTTTGAATTATTTCAATTAATTCTCCTTCGATATTTGATTGAAGAAATGAAAAATCAGTATCAGGAAATTCAATTTTTATTAAATTTTCTATTTTTTCTAAAGTCAAATTTCCATATTGACTTTTATCTCTTTCACCTAGATTATTTAGATTTGGCCCGTTTAAAACAAGTATTCTCATTTAGTTTCACTCATTTCTTCAATAATTTCTCT
Organism: Bacteroidota bacterium; assembly: GCA_021783875.1. Classification (GTDB taxonomy): domain Bacteria; phylum Bacteroidota; class Ignavibacteria; order Ignavibacteriales; family Ignavibacteriaceae; genus FEN-1297. The sequence continues at coordinate 5,284 of JAJXTM010000074.1, read as the reverse complement.
AGTTTTCGGTGTTAGATAAATCTTATCAATACCTAATTCTTTTAAAGCAAACGAAAGAATTATCACTTTACGCTGTAAATTTGCCATTTTATTTATTACTATGACTTTACTGTCTTTTAATAAGCAATATCCACCTTTAAAGTCACCTTTTTCAAATCTAACTTCAGCTCCAAGTTGAGCTGCCAAATCTTTTAGTTCCTGAAGAATATCTTCAAATTCTTTTTCTTTAATTTTCATTTTTTACTATATTGCTCGTTAAAGGTCTAAATATTGCGAAGTAGATGATTGAGATATATGATAGAATTTCTATCATTGGAAAACTACTAAATATTTTCAATCGTTTAATATACAAATTTAATACTTCCGAATTATTAAAAATCGAATACTGTTTAACTAAAAAATAAATTTTATAATCAATAGAAATTAGGTAAGATTCTAAGGGTAAAGTTATTATTATTATTAGAATTATAATGAATAACCACCCATTTAACTTTAAGCTTAATTTAGAAGTTAAAATAAATAGAATACTGAAAATAATAAAAGAAAAATATATAATGTCAGTCGTTAAAATTGCTGAATTTAATATTATGAATATGCCATTTAAATTTTGAGTATTTATATATTGTCTGAGAGTAAAATTGATACCCTCAAATATTTGGTAAGCTAATACTAACCTCATTGTATATGTGCCTATCCATAAAATTCCGGATATAACCGAAAGGAATAAAAATATTTTTGATACTGAATTTAAATTTTTCATAGTTCTTTTTTTTTATATAAATTAAAATAAAAAAAAAAAATGAATATTGCTTCAATTGATATTGGCACTAATACAATTCTTTTACTAATTGCTGAAGTAAACAAAAGAAATAAAACGATAACTCCGCTTTTAAATAGATACAGCATTCCGCGGATAGGTAAAGGGCTGGTTAGGGGGGAAAAAATTAAAGTATCTCAAATTGAATTATTATTTAATGTTTTGAATGAATATGCAGATATTATTACAAGATATAATTGTGAAAAAGTAATTTCAACTGCTACAAATGCATTTAGAATATCAACTAATGGGACAGAAATTGCAGATGAAATAAACCGGAAATACAATTTTAAGGTTAATATTATTAGCGGCAAAGATGAAGCTAGGTTATCATATCTAGGGGCTATAAGTGACACAAAATTTAACAGTTTAAATTTAGTGATTGATATAGGAGGCGGAAGCACTGAAATAGTGTTTGGGAACGGAAATGAAATATATTCAAGGGAAAGCTTTCCGGTGGGAGTTGTAAGAGGGACAGAACAATATTTTCATCATGATCCACCTTTGTCTGAAGAAATTGCAAATTTTAAAAATATGCTGAGTATTATTTTCAACTCATTAAAATCAAATAAGATTAAAGCAGATAATATTTTAGCAATTGCAGGAACACCAACAACATTGGCTTGTCTAAAACAAAATTTAAGCGTTTATGACGAAAAACAAATTGAAGGCTCTTCCCTTTCTTATGATGAGATTAAAATATTTATTAAAAAATTATCTGCTCTAAGTACATCACAAATTCTTGAGAAATACAATGCGGTAGTAAAAGGACGAGAAGATATACTTTTATGCGGGACAATAATTCTTCATACATTAATGAGAATTTTAAATTTAGAACAAGTCAATGTCAGCTCTAAAGGGATCCGATTCGGAGCTATCGTAAATTACTTATTAACTGAGCCTTAGTAATTAAAAAGAATTTTTGCTCCAAGGATTAAGCAACCGTATAAAAAAGAATTAAAAACTACTCCCACAATTAATGAATAAATCTTATTTCTTGTTTGAAAAAATAATGAAGCAATACTAATAAAGATACTCCATCCAATTAATAAAATTTCAAAACTTAGAAGTGCATATGCAAGGAATTCTTTCAAACTAAAAGGAGATGGATTGTTTGAGAATAAATCTCCGCCGAATACAATAATTTCAATAACGAAGATAATTACTAAACCGAAAACATGTGGAATCAAAGAATATGCCAATAATGCAAAATTATCTTTTATCCGTGTTTCGTACTGAAAATATTTGTTTATAATTTTAAGTAAAGCAGCAAATAACAGGAGCAGAAACAATAGAGCAGCGAATATTATTAAATACTTTATTAACAAACCACTAAAGAATATATCTTCCTTGCTGATTGTTAAAGCAATGAACATTGTATCAATCAACAATTTACCAGAAACAATTGAAATGATAAGAAAAATAAAATTCTTATGTTCAGCATTTACAATGCGCCTAAAAGCTTCTTGAGGATTTTCAAGAATTAACCCTATAATTTGCCACAAATCTATATTAAAAATCCTTTCTCTCATAAAAGAATTACAATTACTGCAAATTAGTTGAAACGAAGGGTTTGAAGCACCGCAATTTTTACAAGTACTAGGATTTTTCATTAAAATTTAACCCGCAAATTAACCATAGGTTGTCCTGTCGTTTGATTTTGACTAAAAGAAAAATCAAATAATTGAGCATCTACATATGCATCAACTAAATTTAGAAAATATGTTATTCCTAAATATATTGTAAATAAATCACGCTGGTCGTGGTAAATATCCCGATTTTTATAGTAATAATTATAGTCCTGCAAGGTTAGCGATTCATAAGTTTTGTAATAATTATTATTCAAGTTCCAATTATAAATAAACCATGCAGCAAGTCCCCAGATAATTGGAATCTTCAAATATGATTCATTGTAGAACTGTCCCCATCCGGGTATAATAGCACTTCTAAGTACTGCACCCCAGGGAGATTTCTTCATAACGAATACTGAATCAGTAGAATTACTTTCTGATGTTTTTAAGGTAGAATCCTGAGCATAAAAAAATGCAGTAAACAGAATAATAATTATAGAGATTTTAATTATATGATTTATCAATGATTTCAAAAAGCTCAAATAATCTTTCTAATTCATCATAAGAATAAAATTCAATATTGATTTCCCCCGAGCCATCCTGCTTTTGCTTACATGATACTTTAGTTCCAAATATCTTTCTTAATTTATCTTCAAAATCATTCAAGTTTGCTGATGATAATTTTGATTTTAAAGGAGAAGATATATTATTTTTAACAGGATATTTTGGATGGTTGATATAGCCCTTTACAAGTTGCTCAACTTTCCTAACAGATAAGCCATCTTTTTTTATTTTATAAAGAATTTCTAATTGCATTCCTGCATTAGGTATGTTAATTAATGCTCTTGCATGACCGGAAGATATCTCTTCTCTTGCAATACTTTCTTTAATTTCTTCGGGTAATTTTAAAAGTCTAATCATATTGGCAATAGTTGTTCGATCTTTGCCGACTTTATCTGCTATTTGCTCCTGGGTCAAAAAACATTCATCCATTAAACGTTTATAAGCAAGGCTAATTTCTATCGGGTTTAATTTTTCTCTTTGAATATTTTCAATTAAAGCCATAGCAAGCATTGCTTCATTGGAATCAACTTTTATAACATAAGCTGGAATATCTTTGAATCCTATATCCTTGCATGCTTTTAGTCTTCTTTCACCCGAGATCAATTCATATTTACTTTCAAATCGTCTAACAGTTATAGGCTGAATAAGTCCTATTGAAAGGATCGATCTTTTTAATTCTTCCATTGCTTTAGAATCAAAATTAATTCTTGGTTGAAATGGATTAGGAGAAATAGAACTTACTGGAATTTTTGCAAGTACATCCTCAGATTTACCATCATCCGATTTTATGTCTGAATATTTGGAAACTGGATTATTTTCATCAAAGTTTCTCTGATTAATAAGTGCATCCAATCCTCGTCCTAAACTTGATTTAGCTTTGTTCATCAGCGCTTAATTTGTTTTATTTTATTTTGTTCTAATAATTCTGAAGCTAAAGAAATATAATTTTTGGAACCGGAGGAAACTGCGTCATATAATATAACAGGTTTACCGTAACTTGGCGCCTCTGAAATTCTAACATTTCTGTGAATAACTGTTTTATATACTTTATCTCCAAAATATTTTCTTACTTCATCTGCTACTTGCTGTGAAAGTCTCAACCTTACGTCAAACATTGTAAGCAAGACGCCTTCAATGGTTAAATCTTTATTAAAATGCTGTTTTACTATATTGATAGTATTTAATAATTGCCCAAGACCTTCTAAAGCGAAATATTCGCATTGTACTGGAATCAAGACAGAATCTGATGCAGACAATGAATTTAGTGTTAATAATCCTAGTGAAGGTGGGCAATCAATGATAATAAATTCGTAATTATCCCTAACATCGGCTAATGCTTTTCTCATTAGTTTTTCTCTTGAGGGTAAATCAACCATCTCAATTTCAGCACCGACTAGATTAATGTTAGCAGGCAGAATATCAAGATATGGCATGAAACTATTTATAATTACATCTTTTGCACTTTCTTGCCCTATTAAAACTTCATAGATAGAAGGAGAGTGGTTAATAACATTCAATCCAGAAGAAGAATTTGATTGTGGGTCTGTATCTATCAAAAGAGTTTTTTTTTCAGCAGCAGCTAATGAAGAGGATAGATTTATTGAAGTCGTAGTTTTCCCAACGCCTCCTTTCTGATTAGCAACCGAAATAATTTTTCCCATTAAATCCTAATATTAATGTTTTTATTATAAGTATTCTAAGATAAGCTATTATTTATTTTTATAAAAATAAATAGTTTCTTTCTTTATAGGTTCTAAATCGAAATTTCTTCACCATATTTTAATATTATACATTTTTTGCCATTTTCTTCTATCTTAGACTTAAATTCATTTGGATCAGCCGATATTAGTGGAAACGTATTAAAATGAATGGGTACTGCTGCTTTAGGATTAACTAATTCAACCGCCCTTACGGCATCATCAATACCCATCGTAAAATTATCTCCGATCGGCAACAGCATAATATCAATAAGATTAATTTCACCGATTAACTTCATATCATAAAATAATCCTGTATCTCCAGTATGATAAATATTTTTTCCGTCTATGGATAAAATTACACCAGCAGCTTCTCCGCCATAAATTCCGTCTGGAGTAACAGAGCCATGATGAGCAATTGTAAATTTTACTTTGCCAAAATCAAATTTATGGGCTCCGCCAATATGCATATTATGCACCTTTATTCCCTTTGATTGCAAGTAATTAGCGAGTTCATTAACACAAATTATTGTCGAATCACAATGTTGTGCAATTTTAATTGTATCACCGATATGGTCCCCGTGAGCATGCGTAAGAATTATATAATCTGCAAAAACACTATCAGATTTTACAGG
>JAJXTM010000073.1 GCA_021783875.1 Bacteroidota bacterium | reverse complement strand
ATCTTTCCTTATTATATTGAATAACGAGACGAGCTGCATTAATTACACTTATAATCCTGTTGATAACCATTGCTCCGATTACAAAACTTAAGTTATTATGAGCTTGTTCGCTGGCATACCACATATTTCTGTATGCAACTCTTTGAGCGTCACTTTGCCAATTCCAATAATATTGACTTCCATATATTTGTTTAAAATTTCCTGAAAGTATTTGTGCAGTATTATATTGGTCTATGTTGGAATAGTCGCCTATGATAGAATAATAATTAGAGTTTTTACCCTGCGGATTAATACCTCCGGTGGCTGTAGCATATGAAATATATCTGTCTCTCTGCCAGTTTCCGTAAGTATTCATCCCTATATAAACACCCCACAAAGCACCTTCTGCGGCTGTAAAGTATTTGCCGCTTGAATATGAGCCGGCATATAATTCACCCATGCCTGGAAGGATAGCAGATAATAATATTGCTAAGCCGACATTTTTCTTACCATAAGTAGAACTTACAAATGAGATGCTGCTAACTTGCTTTATATTATTTGCTGGTTTTATTGAATTTTCTAAAAAAAGCTGATTTGCTGTCCTAATTGTCTGTGGAAAACAATAAATCTGTATTAAAATAACAAGAGACAAAATTTTTTTCATGTTTTTAATTTCAATTTTATAATTAAGATGCAATTAATTCAATTGATTTATGAATGCCTTTAATCCTGCCTTCGGCTAATCCTAGGGTATTGACTTTTTCGACGTTAACTTTTGTAAACTGATTTACTAACAATCCCTCAAAACTGTTTGTAAAACGAACATAATTTGAGGAGAATCCCTTCATAGTTCCGTCTGTATTTTCTGATTCGAAAAGGACATCTAAATCTTTATTTATCATTTTATTGTAAAAATCATTTTTCTTTTTGTCGCTTAGGACTCTAAGCATATTGTTTCTTCTTCTCCTTTCAATTATGTCTACACTCCCGGGAAATTCAATAGCCTTTGTCATAGGTCGTTCAGAGTATGTAAAAACATGCAGGTAAGAAATAGGTAAATCTTTAAGAAAATTATATGTGTCTAAAAAATCTAATTCCGTTTCACCGGGGAATCCAACTATAACATCGACACCTATCCCTAAATCGGGATTCTGTGAATTTATTTTTGTTATTAGTTTTTCATAATCAATAACTTTGTAACGGCGCTGCATAAGTTTCAAAATCTTCTGGCTTCCGCTTTGCAGCGGTATATGGAAGTGTTTGCACATTTTTTCATTATCTACAGTGAATTTTATAATGTCGTCTGTCAAAAGATTCGGTTCAATTGAGCTTATTCTTATTCTGAATTCCCCCCGAATATTTACCATTTTTACAAGCATATCATGAAGGTTGGTCTCAATTGAACTGCCGTAATCTCCTACGTTTACCCCTGTAAGAATAATTTCTTTATAACCAGTGTCAACAAGATTCTCGAATTCATGTATAAGGTCTTCGGGTTTCATACTCCGGCTTTTCCCGCGCGCTAAGGGTATTGTACAAAAGGTGCATTTATAATCGCATCCGTCTTGAATTTTAAAATATGCCCTTGTTCTTTCATCTGCATCGGTAGAATGTGCATTCCCAAATTCATTAATAGCCATTGTAGGCGATACGAAAACACAAGCAACATCTTTCTTCTCAAATTTATCCGTTATAGAAAAAAGATTAAACTTTTCATTGCTGCCAAGAATTAAATCAACCCCTTCAATCTTAGCTATTTCATCTGGACGGAGCTGAGCATAACAACCGGTAACAACTACAAAGGCATTTGGATTTTTCCTTAGTGCTCGGCGCACTAATTGACGGCATTCTTTTTCAGCATTCTCGGTGACTGAGCATGTATTGAATACATAAACATCGGCATCTTGATCAAAGTTTACTACTTCAAATCCGGAGTTTATAAATTGATTCCCGATTGTCGATGTCTCGGAAAAATTTAACTTGCATCCTAATGTTTGTAAAGCAACTTTATTTGCCATAGCTTATTTAAAAATTTAAGAGCGGGAATGTATCCCGCTCTAATTTGATCCTTAATTATTAAATAATTAATTAGACTTATCTTTAGAATTTTCGTCAGGTATTTCGAATATCGGAAAATCTGATGAGTCAACAGCTGTGGTCTCAGCATTCTGAATGTCCTGAATTCCAACTCTGTCAAATTTATGCTTATCTAAATATGACCTGATTTCTTCTTCTGATTTATCTTTAAGAATTGCAATAGCACTTAGCACTATCTTCTTATTGTCCTTATCGAAATCAATAACCTTTAGCGGTATAACATCGTCTATAGGGAAGTGATTTGCGATATTTTTAATCTTGATGGTTGCTAGTTGTGTAATAGGGACAAAACCGTCAACTTCTTGTGGAAGTTCTGCGATTAATCCTTTCTCTATAATTCTAACTACCTTACCTTCGGTAATTGTTCCTACTGAGTAAAGTTTTTCGAAATTATCCCATGGATTATTTTCAACCTGTTTATGCCCCAATGATATTTTCCTTTGGTCAACATCAACACCAAGTACAATGACTTCAAGCTTTTCGCCCTTCTTAACAACTTCTCCGGGATGTCTGATTTTCTTGGTCCAAGAAAGATCGGAAATGTGTACTAATCCGTCTACACCTGGTTCAAGCTCTACAAATACACCGAAATTTGTTAAATTGCGTGCGATTCCGGAATGTCTAGAGCCGACTGGATATTTCAACATTAAAGTTTCCCATGGATCAGGTTCAAGCTGCTTAATGCCTAGTGAGATTTTCTTCTCATCTTTGTCTAAACTAAGAATAACTGCTTCAACAAGTTGTCCCATCGCTACCACTTGGGAAGGATGCTTTATGTGCTGTGTCCAGCTCATTTCGGAATTATGTATTAAACCTTCAATACCTTTTTCTATTTCTATGAAAGCGCCGTAATCAGTTAGAGAAACTACTCGCCCTGAAACTTTATCTCCGATTTTGTATTTGTTCTCAATATCTTCCCATGGATGAGATAATAATTTTTTAAGACTTAGTGAAATTCTCTTCTTTTCTTCATCAAAGTCAGTGACTAAAACTTTAATTACCTGATCAAGCTTTACCACTTCGTTAGGATGATTAATTCTGCCCCAGCTTAAATCAGTAATATGAACCAAGCCGTCTACACCGCCTAAATCAACGAAAACTCCGAAGTCTGTAATTGCCTTAACAGTACCTTCAAGAATCTGACCTTTTTCTAAGCTGTTTAATATTGAATAACGCTGGTCTGCGATTTCTTCTTCAACTAATACTTTATGGGAGACGACAACGTTCTCTGTAGGAATATTAACTTTTACTACTTTGAAGTCCATTATTTGACCGACAAATGCATCGAAATCGCGAATCGGTCTAATGTCAATTTGTGAACCCGGAAGGAATGCTTCCATGCCCATTAAATCAACAACCATTCCGCCTTTAATTCTTTTAAGAATTTTTCCCTGAATAATTTCGCCTGTTTCGTGGGCTCTTACAACTTTTTCCCAGATTCTTAAAAAGTCAGCTCTTTGCTTGCTAAGTACAAGGTTTCCTTCTTGATCTTCAACACTTTCTAAAACTACTTCTATTTCTCTGCCGACTTTAATCTCTTCATTCTCATGAAATTCACTTTTAGGAATTGAACCCTCTGATTTAAATCCGACATCTAAAATTACGTTGTCACCTTGGATCCTTACTATCCTTCCTTTTACTAATTCACCCTCTTTAACATCTTTGAAAGATTCTGTATAAAGTTTTGCTAATGTAAGAAATTCTTCCTGAGAATAATCTTCATTATTAAACTTCTTAGATGCTTTCGCAAAATCATCTAAAGACACTGCATGCTTTTTCTTATCTACTATTTCGGACATTGATACTCCTCAATGCTGTCATTTATGTCGCTCTGTCTTTGTCATCTTTAAGACATAACAACAAATTGTTTAATTTAACATATATTATTTTTGATGACTAAAATTTCTGTTTACCTTAAGCGCTATATTCTTTCTGTTAGCTGTTTCTAATACAATTATTAATATTTTTTCAACTTGCTCTTCTATTGTAATCAATGACGTGTCGACTTCGTGTGCGTCAGGTGCTTTGCTTAATGGGCTATTTTGTCTTGTAGAATCAATTTTATCGCGTGTAACAAGATTCGATTTTATTTCTTCTAAAGGAATAAGGTTTCCTTTTAAAAGATATTCTTTAGACCTTCTGTCTGCTCTTTCGTCAATTGCTGCAGTAAGAAAAATTTTAACGTCTGCTTCCGGGAATACAACTGTCCCGATATCCCTGCCTTCCATTACTACACCTGCGTTCCTTTTTGCCAGAAGTCTTTGCTGATTAACAAGAGCTTCACGAACTTCTTCAATTTTACTTACCGGACTGACATTTTGATTTACTTCGTAACTTCTAATTTCATCAGTTACCTCTTTACCGTTAAGGAATACCTTATTTTCGTTGTTGTCATTTAAAAGTTCTATCGTCGCTTCACGTGCTAACTTTATAATTGCTTCATTTTTTGAAAGAACATTTTCCCTTATTGCTAATAAAGTGACTGCCCGATACATGGCTCCTGTATCTATATACAAAAAACCAAGTTGCTTAGCAATAATTTTTGCTGTCGTGCTTTTTCCTGATCCTGCAGGTCCATCAATTGCAATTATAAAACTTTTGGGCATAGTATACAAAAATAAAAAATTTAAGGCACAATCTCAAAGGATAATTGCAGGTATTTTTTTTATTGAGTCTAAATCAAAATTAATAGTTTTTTGTGGTGTCAATTCCTAACTTATTTGAAGTGAAATTGTTAAAATTTAACCAAAAAATAAGAAAATTACTAAGAAATTTCTTCGCCGCCTAAAACAGAAATGATAAATTCTTCAGTGGGTGATTTCCCTTGATTATTATTTGTCCTTCCCCCTTCATTTTTAACATCTGGTGTTATTAAATCATCGGATCGAATTTCACTTTTTATGAACTTAAAGGATAACCGTTTTCCGAAAAATTCCAGTGTTTTTTTCTGTATATAATCTTCGTGATCAATAATGATTTTTTCAGCATGTGTATCCTTACTACGAATATTTATCTTATTTCCTTCTAACTTGACTAATTCTATCCCCTGAAGAAGGGGTCCGAATATCAATCCCTTTTCGGCGCTAACCGAATCAACAAAAAATTGCCACCTATTTGTAATTGATTCGAAACCTAAATTCGAACTCATTTCAGAATTATTATTATCTTTTAACTTATTTTGTTCTGGAAATATTGATTTTAGTCCTTTGAGTGTCTCTTGATTAGAGGAGAACTCAATTTTTGGCAAGTTTTCGGAATTAAAATTCAGATTAGAGTTTTTTTTTAATTCAGTTACTGTAGATAGTAGCTCAGATATTGTTGAAGTCTTTTCTAATCCGATCAATTGACTTAAAGAAATTTCAATTTTTAATTTGTGATTTTGTGAGAATCGAATTTCTTGCTGTGATTTATTTAAAAAGTTTAATAACCGAAGAATGTCTCCTTCGGAAAATTTCTCACGGTATTCCAAATATTTCGACTTGTAAGACTCGGCTGATTCAACTAAATCTGCGCTTCCGCTTAAAACTACTATCATAATATTTCTGAAGTGACCGATTAATCCATCCATGAAATCTATAAAATTCCATCCATGATTGTATATGATGTTTGTAACTTCAAAAACCGCAGAAAAATTCTTATCTAATATCGCATCGGAAAGCTTAAAATAAACATCGTCATCAATTAGGTTAAGCATTTGAGAAACTATTTCGGAGTTTACATCCATTCCGCAAAAAGATACGACTTGATCGAAAAAACTTTCAGCGTCTCTTAAAGCGCCATCAGCTTTCTTTGCAATAATGGTAAGCGTTTTATCGTCAATTTTAATGTTCTCTTCAACTGCTATTTTATTTAATTGCTCTTTAATAGTGTCTAATTGAATTCTCCTAAAATCAAAACGCTGACATCTCGAAATTATAGTCTGGGGTACTTTATGTATGTCAGTTGTTGCAAAAATAAAAATTGTATATGACGGTGGCTCTTCTAAAGTTTTTAAGAAAGCATTGAATGATTCTTTTGTAAGCATGTGGACTTCATCAACGATAAATACTTTATACTTACCTTTTGTCGGTGGATATTTTACTGATTCGCGTAATGTTCGAATATCATCAATCCCTCTGTTCGAAGCTGCGTCCATTTCAACTATATCCAAAAACTGATTAGTCTGAATTGATTTGCATATTTCACATTCGCCGCATGGTTCAAAATCAATTGGGTTAAGACAATTTAATGCTTTTGCAAGTATTCGGGCAGTGGTCGTTTTACCAACTCCGCGAGGTCCCGTAAAGATAAATGCATGCGCAATGCGATTGTTTTTAATAGCATTTTTTAAAGTCAATGTGATATGCTCTTGACCTACTACGTCCCCAAATTTCTGAGGCCGCCATTTCCTTGCAGTAACTATAAATGACATTGATATCCTTAACTAAAAATTTCAATCGATAGAAAATTACAAATTTCTTCTAAATAAATTCTATCTGTATCATCAAATGAATTAAATGACGTACTGTCAATATCCAGTACGCCTAAAAAATTACCGTCTTTAAGAATAGGGATAACTATTTCTGATCTTGAGTCCACATCGCAAAAAATGTGTCCCGGAAATTTATTTACATCGGGAACTACTATCGACTTTTTTTCTTTTGCTGAAGTACCGCATACGCCCTTTCCCAATTCTATTCGGGTACAGGCAACTTTCCCTTGAAATGGACCAAGATATAGATTGCCTCCATCATAAAGATAGAATCCTACCCAGCTTATCTTATCGAATGTTTCCTTCAAAGCAGCGGATGCGTTTGCTAAGTTAGAAATTAATTTCTCTTCTTTGTTCAGCAAATTTCGCATTTGTTTTATCAATAACTGATATTGCTTATCAAGTGGCGTATCTGTTTCTTTAATTAAAATTTCTGTCAAATTATTTCCGTCTTTTTTTAATAATCTTATCTTTTTTAGAAATAGTATTCTTAACAAACGGTCTTTTGAAAACAAACGGAATTGCATCTTCAAATTTATCTACTGGGATTATTTTTAATCCTTCTTTAACCGGAGCGGTGATTTCGTTAAGATCAATTTCATTTTCTTTCGGAATAAGAACTAATAAAATGCCGTTCCTTTTTGCCGCAAGAAGCTTTTCATTAAGTCCGCCGATGGGCAAAATATTTCCCCTTAAAGTAATTTCACCTGTCATAGCGACACTATTCTCGGCAGGGTTGCCGCTTACTGCTGATAATATAGCCATTGCCATTGTTATTCCAGCAGATGGTCCGTCTTTTGGTATTGCTCCTTCAGGAAGATGTATGTGTATTTCCTTGCCTTTAAAGAAGTCCGGATCTAATCCGAATTGCTTTGCCTTTGAACGTATACAGCTTAGGGCTGCTTGTGCGGATTCTTTCATTACATCACCAAGCTGACCAGTAAGTATTAATTTTTCTGAACCATTCATTATTGTGACGTCAATTGTCAATATTTCTCCGCCGACGCTTGTCCATGCCAAACCTGTTACACTGCCAATTTGGCTGTCTAAATTATGCTTGTGCATCCTAAAACGCGGTGTCTTCAAATATTCTTCAACTTTTTTCTCGTCTACAATATAGCGGCTTTTATCAGGTGAATGACCGTTTGAAGATTCTTTGACAACGATGTCTTTAGCAAGTTTTCTGCAGACTGAAGCTAATTCTCTTTCCAGGTTTCTTACCCCTGCTTCACGGGTATATTCTGATATTATCTTTTTTATTGCATTATCGGTAATCTTTATGTTTTTATTTCCTAATCCGTGATTTTTAAGCTGCTTTGTTATTATATGGCGTTTCGCTATTTCAATTTTATCATATTCCAGGTAACCCGGAAGTTCAATGATTTCCATTCTGTCTTGAAGCGGTGCCGGAATATTATACCTTACATTGGCTGTCGTAATAAACATAACCTGTGAGAGATCATAATCCACTTCCAAATAGTGATCATTGAATGAATTATTTTGCTCAGGATCCAAAACTTCAAGCATAGCTGACGATGGGTCGCCTCTAAAATCCATGCTCATCTTGTCAATTTCATCCATTAAAATAACCGGATTCATTGTTCCCGCTTTTTTCATTGACTGGATAATTTTACCCGGCATCGATCCGATATATGTCCTCCTGTGTCCTCTTATTTCAGCTTCGTCACGCACTCCTCCTAAACTGATACGGACAAAATTTCTACCAAGAGCTCTCGCTATGGATTTACCTAATGAAGTTTTGCCTACTCCGGGAGGCCCTACAAAACAAAGAATCTGTCCTCGCATTTGCTTTACAAGATTTAAAACTGCAATATGTTCTATTATTCTTTCCTTGGGTTTTTCTAATCCAAAATGATCTTGATCTAAAATCTTTTGAACATGACTAATCTTTAGATTATCTCTTGTTCGCTTATTCCATGGAACATCTAACAGCCAATCTAAATAATTCCTGATAACCGTAGATTCTGGAGACATTGAGGGAGTTTTTTTAAGCTTATTTAATTCTTCAATCGCTTTTTCTTCCGCATCTTTGGTCATTTTTGCTTTTTTAATTTGATCGCGAATTTTCGAAAACTCCGAATTTGCATCATCGTCTTCACCTAATTCGTCCTGAAGAATCTTTATCTGCTCCTGTATTATAAACTTACGCTGTGTCTTTGCAATATTTTCCTGAACTTTATTGTCGATTTCTTTCTCTATTTTTAGGATATCAATTTCAGAGTTCAGTATTTTTATTACCTCTAAGAACTGTTCCTTAATTTCAATCTTTTCCAAAATTGACTGCTTTACTTCAATGGACTGGTTAATATTAGCCGCAACATAAAATAGTTTTCTATCAGGTTCATCAATATTATCGTATGCCGCAATGGCTTCATTAGGTATGTTTCTGCTGATTTTTACGTAATCTTTAAATAGTTGGGTCATTTGCCTGATCATAGCATTCATCTCATGATCGTTTTCAACTTGAGGAACTATTATTTTTATCTTTCCTTCAAAAAATTCTTTTCTATCTGTAAACTCCGTTATTTCACCTTGAAGCAAACCGTCAACAAGGATTTTCATTAGTCCGTTTGGCAATTTTAATATTTGTACAATTTTAGCAATTGTCCCTTCTTTGTATATATCATCTTTTTTGGGATCTTCAATATTCGGTTTTCGTTGTGTGGATAGAAAGATATATTTAGTATTATCTAATGCGTAATTAGCGGCTTTTATTGATTGTTCCCTTCCTACAAGTACAGGGTATATCATATACGGAAATATCACTACATCCCGTAAAGGCAAAATAGGTAATATTTCAGGCATATTATCTACGATCGACTCTTCGTGGTGGGTTTTAACTTCTAACTCTTTTATTTCGGTCAATTACTTCTCCTTAAAACACTTTAATTTCAAAGCTAAAATATACCAAAATTAGAATGTGCGTTCAAGATTAGTCTATTGTTTGCAAAAATTATAGAGAACATAATAAAAGAATAATATTTAAATTTTAATGTTCAACTTTAATAAACACATTTGTATATTTACTTTAATTAAACCTTAAATAAATATTAAAAAACATTATGAAAAGACTTTCCTTTATATTTTTTTTAACATTAGGTGTAATATTGAATGCTCAAACAAAGTACCCCGCAATTAATAAACAAATTTCCGAGGGCAATTTTACCAAAGCAGAGCTGATGATTAAAAATACCCTGGCTTCTAAATCATTAAATCCGGTTGAATCTTATGACCTTAACTTCCAGGTTGATAAGATGAACAGAATACGTCTAGATTTTAATAAAACTGAAAAAGAAGTAAAAAAGGAGCTTGAAAAATACTACCCTAATTTAGATAAAAAGATGTTATTAGGTTGGGAAAAGGATAAATCCCTTGAAATGAAAATTATTGATGGAAAAAAAATGTTTTTCCATAATGCTGTTTCAAACTTATTCAGAATAAATGCAGAAGCAAAAAAACAAAAAGAAAAAATTGACGGAATTCAGGCAAACCCGCTAAGCTTATTTCTAAAAACTCATATACCTGAATCAGTCAAAGAAAGTCTTTCTAGCGGAAATGATTTAGTGAACCCCGTGAAAATGAAAATCACTTATACTTTAACTGTCGATTCTAATGCAGTGCCGGATGGAGATGTTATTCGCTGCTGGCTTCCATATCCTCGTCAGGATTTTGCAAGGCAAACTGACGTAAAACTAATTTCAGTTAACTCTAAAGAATATATAATCTCGGATGATTCACATCCTCAAAGAACTCTATATCTTGAAAAAATAGCCCATAATGGGAAACCGACAGTATTTCAAATGAAATTAGAATATAAATCCTTTTCCGAGTTTCATAATATCGATCCGCATAAAATAATGCCTTATGATACTACATCTGAATTATATAAAGAGTTTACTTCTGAAAGACCTCCGCATATTGTGTTTACTAAACAAATAAAAAAGTTATCTGAAAAAATTATTGGGGATGAAAAAAATCCTTGGGAAAAAATAAAAAAAATCTATACATGGATAAATAAGAATATCCCATGGGCAAGTGCAAGAGAATATTCCACTATTGACGACATTTCTTCATACTGTATCAATAATAAGCACGGCGACTGCGGTATTATGACTTTAACTTTTATGACACTAGCT